>JAJYIA010000012.1 GCA_021796295.1 Microcaldota archaeon | reverse complement strand
AGGGCTGCAGCATTGACTGCAAGGAGGCAGTAATAAATATGAGAGAAACCCAATGCCCCTGATACAATGATTGCGTTTAGAAAAAGCCATAGTGAAATTCCTAAATTCCTAAATTCCCAGATTTTTAGGCACTATGACATCTAATCCTTCTGCCATCTCCCTCTGCTCCTTTGTCGGTTCACTGACAATGATCTCATTATCATATACTTTACACTTAAGGTTTCTCATAGATAATAGGACTTCGTCCACTGTATAATCTTTTCCAAGTTTATTCTTTATTTGCATGAAGGCAATTAGAGTAAGAAACTGCAAAAACAAGAATCCACGTATTCCTTCAAGAGAGTGTACGCGCAGGGGTAGGATCGCCAGATCGTCTTTTGAAAATCCAAAGAACACCTCTGCTGTTTGTCTGACATAATAAGATGGTACTATCTCATCTTTTGAGCTCTTGAATGATGAGACAACAATCATTATCCCTTTGTTTGTAATCTCATAATCTGAATCATCTTGAATTACCTCGTCTTCTACACTGTCTAATATGTATCTTGCCATTTCCCGCCCTCTGCGTTGCGGGTCTTGTACTATGTATGCAAATGCCTTTTTACCAAGCAATTCTATCTCAACTTCCTTAACAAATAAACCACGTTTGCCATAGCGAACGAAATTCCTTTTGGACTCCAATGTTGCACCTTCCTTTTGAATTAATTCTTTATAAAGAATACGGCCAGAAGGCAAACGAACTATAAAATCTATATTATTTTCATACATATCTCTTATATTTTCATCTGAGAAGAAACCTGCATCGAGAAAAACGTAGGCGTCTTTCACACCATAATGTTTTAACTCGTATAATGTAATCCGAAGGGAGGAAACATCAATGATATTTCCAGGCAATAACCTGAAAAACAATGGTAAGTTCTCGTCCCTGTCTACAGCTAGAAGGAATCTTACTTGTTTATCGATTTCTTCCCCGCTTCTACCCCATGCAGTCATCGGATTATGTATCTGATTTGGCAATGATGTTCCATCTATTATCACTCCTCGTTTTGAACTTGAGAACCGACTCATATATTCTTCAAAGAATTTTCTCTGTGTTACTTCGTTTGCCAAAACTAGCAGATGTTCACTCACCCTCTGAGATGACAAGTCTAAACCTACAAACTTCTTTCTTATGTAATTGCCCTCAAACCATCTTTCTGCATACATCATCGCTGCATTATGGCAAAGACGGTAATAAATGAGTGAAAGGACGACGTCCTTAAATGAACCGAATACTGTGTTCAGAAGGTTAGAAAAACCATTATGTTCAAGAAAATGATCAATCACATATGAGTCGCCGAAGTCCAGAATCAGTCTTTCCATTCTCGTTTGCCATTTCTTCTCAAAAATACCTTTCTCCTTATTCACAACAATGCCAAGATACCTACTCTTCTGCCTTGATCTCTTAATCTTTGAATCCCAGTATGCAGTTATCTCATAGGCGTATTCCAACCCACCAAACCGCTTATAACGTATGAATGTCATAATGCCTATATAGGCATTATAAATATAAAGATTATGGTTAAGAAAAAGGTAGGGAAGTAAACAATGTCGTCGAAGATGCGTAAAGAAGCAAGAACAAGGAAACCTAATGCCTAATTTGTTGGGAATTTAGGAAAATGCCAATTACCTATTAACAATATAAAAAGCTAAAAGGCTATTGGACGCATGTCAAGCGCATTCTGCTGACCTTTTTGGAAAGGCTTTAGAGGCATATGAGACATATAATATGAGGCCATCTAACACAGAACCATTGACTAACTGACATTATCCGATAATAGGTTCAATGCCTACTTTCCGTTCGATTATAGATATTTGAGTAGCCTGAGTTAGAAAGATATCCAATGGCTACGGCATAAGAAGCCTTGAGCCCTTTCTTATGCCAAGGGACTTTGCCCTTCCTGCGCCAAGTTCAAGGACGTATTTCGCAGGCTTATGCGGTCTATACACATGACATGAGAACACTGACGCGCAGGGCTCTGCATTCTCAACGATATGCATTACGGCGCCGCTGCGGTCAAGCCAGAGTATGTCTATGCTAAATCTCATGTTGAGCATCCATATTCCAAGCGCAGACTCGCGCCTGAGCACAAAGAGCATGCCGGTATTCCTGGGAAGACTGCGCTTGTACATAAGGCCTATAGACTGCTTTATAAGCGTGTCGGCAATGTAAAGACGGAGCCTTATCCGCCCGTGTCTTATTGACGTGGACCTGAATTTAGTATGCCTATAAAGGAATCGGCCTATGCTTATGCACATAGAAACATCTATGAAAGGGATAGGCTCTGCTCGCGCATGAACTGCTGGAGGTAGAACATGCTGCCAGTGCCCTTGCCTGTAAGGCCGCTGCCCTTCCATCCAACAAAGGCGTGCAGGCCGACTATCGCCCCGGTCGTAGCGCTGATCTCGCGGTTGACATAGACAACGCCTGCCTCAATCCTGTCAAGGAATGCCTTTATCTCCTTTCTGCTGCCGCTGTAGAGGCCTGCTGTAAGGCCGTAGCCCGTATCGTTGGCTTTTTCAATGGCCTCGTCAAAGTCCTTGTACGTGTCCACTACAAGAAAGGGCAAGAAGAGCTCCTCGCTGAAGAGCCTGTTTGAATGGCTTACCTCTGCGATGGTAGGCTCAGCATAGACTCCGCCGTTGATCTCCACAGTCTTGCCGCCATAAAGTATGCGCCCGGACCTCGCAGCCTCGGCAGAGCTCTCGTTGTACCTTGCAACGGCCCTGGAGCTGATCAGAGGCCCCATGTAATTGCCCTTTACAAGAGGGTCGCCAAGCCTGAGGCCTTTGGCCTTCTCTACAAGGCCGCTTATAAACACATCTTTAATAGATTCATGCACATAGACGCGGGAGCAGGCGCTGCACTTCTGCCCTGAGAAGCCGAATGCGGCGCTGGATATGCCGCTGACAGCCTTCTCAAGGTCTGCATGCTGCGAAACTATGGCAGGGTTCTTGCCCCCCATCTCAACGACAAAGGCCTTGGGCGAGGCTGCGCCATAGGTCTTTCTGAGCATGCTCTTGCCTGTGGATCTGGAACCTGTAAAGGCTATGCCGCCTATGCCGCTGTTTGAGACAAGCTCGTCCCCGAGCTCAGAGCCTGGACCTGTTATATAGTTGAAAACGCCTTTGGGAAGCCCAGATTCCCAGAGAAGCTTGTAGATATAAAGCCCTGTGAGCATTGACATATTGTCTGTAGAGGAGGGCTTGAATACGACAGTGTTGCCTGTTATGAGAGCAGCGGCGCTCATGCCAGTAGATATTGATATTGGAAAATTGAACGGTGCGATCACGCCGAATACGCCATAAGGCTTCATCGCTATGGTGATCTTCTCGCCGCTTCCCGGGGCACCCTGGAAGCCGGCAGAGACCTTGGCTCTGCTGCCCTCGAGCCTTGACCTGCGCAGATAGCCCCTCTTCCTCTGCATATCTTCAGAGTAGTAGTTCATAAAGTCTATGGCCTCGTCGACCTCTCCCACAGATTCATAGCGCGTCTTGCCGTTCTCTATGCTGAGTATGGCAGCAAGAAGGAACTTGTTCTCGGAAAAGAGCAATGCTGCTTTTTTGAAGATCCTGACGCGCTCCATGTAACCGGTCTTTTTCCAGCTCTTGAATGCCTCGAGAGCGGAGGCTATGGCAAGCCTTGCGTCATCCCTGCCACCCTTCTGGAACCTGCCTATGAGAAACCCGTCTATAGGCGAATGTTCCTCAAGCTCGTTTGCGGCATAGGCCTCTTCCCCGTTTATATACATCGGGAATCTTTTACCCATGACCTCATGCTTTGCCCTCGAGACCGCCCTGTCAAAAAGGCTGTCGAACTCTTCCCCCCTGCCCTCCTCGACAAAGTGCCTGTACGTATACTCGTTCTTGAAAGACTGCATGCTACCATCTTTTACTCATACCGCATAAAAAACCAAAAGGCTTTCGCAGGAATTATCTATATAACGCCTTGAAGATTATGAAACTAAGCCTCATTGGATAGACAAACTAAGATATTATTTGGTTGATTATTTTCTTGGGTTTAGGCTATCTTTCAGGACCTGCACCTTTTAAAGGCATGCGAATCTCTGCCATCTTGCCTGACACATGCATATTCGCTTCATGTCTATTTGTCAAGTCCCTAGGCAGAAGGCGATGCAAGGTATAAATAGATGCCTATCATAAGAAAGGAGTATACTGCGTTTTGGAGTGTAGCGATGAGAAGGATATTGCACAGGTATGAGGCTGCTGTGCTTAAGGCCCTTGAGAATGAAACCAGATTAGACTTAGAAGGGCTTCTCAAAAAAACAGGTATGGGAAGGGATGAGGCATTATGGAGCCTTGAGGGCCTTGCCAAAGACATGCTTGTGAGGTTTGAGAAGCAGAGAGAAAAGAGTGCAGAGCTTACCGAAGAGGGGAAGCGCTATGCGCAGGCAGGGCTTCCTGAAGAGAGGCTCATAAAAAGGCTGCATGAAAGGCCCATAGACGTTTCAGGGCTTATAGGCGAGGAGGGCATAGGCCTGCAGTGGGCCAAGAAGAAGAATTATATAGGCATAAGCAAGGGCAAGGCGGAGCTTACTGAAGAGGGCAGAAGGAGTTACGGGAAGCGCACAGAGGAGGGCGTTGCCATCGGTGAGCTTGCAGCCAGTGCAGACGCGTATGGAAGGCTGGCAGAGCGCCATGGCCTTATAAGCGAACTGGAGAGGCGCGGGCTTCTGAGCATAACAGAGAAAAGGCGTATAATCAACATAGGCATTACAGAGAGGGGAAGGCAGGAGCTTAGGCTGCAGGAAGCAGGCAGAGACCATGCAAATGAAGCACATGCTTCCCAGCAAAGGCTTATAGAGGCGGTTGACAAGGCCACTATAGCAGGCAGGACCTGGGAGGGAAGAAGTTTCAAGGAGTACAGCGTTGATGTAAATGTTGAACAGAAGGACATTGCTATGAGGCATCCCCTAAGAGGCATTATAAACGAGATACGCTCGGCATATATTGGCATGGGATTTGCAGAGATAAACGGGCCTGTGGTTGAGCCCTCTTTCTGGGTTTTCGACTCGTTGTTCATGCCCCAGGATCATCCGGCAAGGGACATACAGGACACGTTTTACCTTAATGAGCCCAGAAAAATCAGGATAGGCGAGAGGGCAGAAGTGCAGCGCGTAAGAAAGGCACAGACTGAGAGCTGGAGGAGTGGATGGAGTGAGGAAATTGCAGAAGAGGCAGTACTCAGGACGCAGACGACAAACGTCACGGTCAGGTATGTGAAGGGCATATTAAGGGAGATACTTAAGGCAAATGGCAGGTATGAACTGCCTCTGAAATTCTTCACAGTTGGCAGGGTCTTTAGGAACGAGAACATTGATTATAAGCATCTTGCTGACTTCTACCAGACAGACGGCATGGTAATAGGCAGGGGTCTTACGCTTGCCAACCTGTTCGACATACTCATAAGCCTTTACAAGAGCCTGGGCATGGAGGTAAGGTTCAGGCCCTCATACTTCCCGTTCGTAGAACCGGGACTTGAGGTATACGCAAAAATTCCAAAGGGCGATGAATGGATAGAGATGGGAGGCGCAGGACTCATAAGAAGAGAGATTACAGGGCTGCCGAGGAAGAGCATAACTGTGTTGGCATGGGGCCTAGGCATAGAGCGCATGCTTCTGCTCAGGAAGAGCGGAATAGGCAGTATAGCAGAACTATACAACAACAGCATAGGCTGGATAAGGAATCAGGAGGTATTGTAATGCCAATGCTTTTATTCGATACACAGTACCTCAAGAGGCGCATACGATACAGCATAGACAACAAAAGGCTGAGGGACCAGATATTCAAGCTCGGTATGGAGATAGAAAAACTGGATGAGAAGGAAATGCACATAGAGGTGACGCCTAATAGACCTGACCTCTTCAGCGCGGTAGGCATGGCCAGGGCAGTAAGGAACTTCATGCACAAAGGCAATAAATTCAACTATGAAGTTTCGGGCGATGCTGCACTGGATATAAGGGTAGGCAGGACCGTGCATAGGATAAGGCCGTACATAGCAGGGATTGTTGCAAATAATATAGAGCTTGATAATGCCGCAATAACAGACCTCATGGACTTTTCGGAGAAGTTCTGCAGCACCTATGGCAGGGAGAGGCGCAAGATAGCCCTGGGCATGCATAATCTGGATGCAATAAAGGCGCCGCTTGAATATGATGCATACAGAGACGAACGCTTCCTGCCGTTGGGATACAAGGCAGAGATGAGCTTCAGCGACATAAGCAGAGAAAGCGAAAAGGGAAGAAGGTATGGGATAGAGGCCGCAGGATTTTTCCCGGCGCTGAAGGACACCCTGGGCACTGTTGCGCTGATACCCGTGCTCAACTCAGAGAGGACAAAGGTAGAGAGGCATACAAGGAACCTATTTGTCGACATAACCGGTACTTCAGAATATTTGGTAGGTAAAAGCGCGGACATGGTTGCGGCCATGCTGGCAGACATGGGTGGAGGCATAAGAAGGGTAAGGGTGAAATACGAAGATTCAGAAAGGCTCTTTCCAGCAATGCAGAGGGCATACATAAAGATGCAGCTCTCAAGGATAGAGCGGGAGATAGGTGTGGACATAGGCTACAACAACATTATATCACTGGCGAACAAGATGGGCTACGAGGCGGCGCTGCTGGGCAGCAGCATACGCTTTACGCTGCCTGCCTACAGGCTCGACATAATAAACGAGCAGGATATCACAGAGGACATAGCAATAGCATACGGCTATGATTACATTGCCCCGCTCAAAATCCTCTCTGCGCAGCAAGGTCGGCTGGATAAAAACACTGTGCTTCTTGAAAAGATATCGGGGCTTATGGTAGGCGCAGGCTACAGCGAGATGATGAATTCTTATCTTACAAACGAAGGGGAGAATTTTGAAAAGATGAGGCTGAAGCCAAATGCAGTATACATAAGGCTAAGGAGCCCGAAGGCGCAGTCGCTCACGATGGCAAGGACATGGATTCTCCCGTCGCTGCTCAGGAATGCCTCGCTATCAGTGCATGAGAAGAGCCCGCAGAGGTTCTTTGAGGCTGATATGTGCTTCTCGATGAACAGCAAAGCCAAAGAGGAGTATCATCTGGCTGCGCTTAGCGCGGATTCAAGGGCCAACTTCAACCAGGCAAAGGCCCTCGCCGAGGCAATAGCACATGCGCTGGGCATAAAATACACGATAGAAAGAGCTGGGCACCAGAGCTTCATACCGGGAAGGTGCGCAAGAATACTAGTAAACGGCAGGGATGCAGGCATATTCGGAGAGCTGCATCCGGAGGTGCTTTACAACTTCAAAATAGAGGAGCCGTGCACTGCCATTGAGATTAGCCTAGATGCGCTTTTCGCTAAAAGGCAGTGAAGGGTCCCTTGCGCGATAAAGGCGCATGACAACAATATTTATTCTTTGCCATTCATTTGATTGTGAAAGGGGTATACATGCACGCAAGACATAAAAGGCGCTCCACCTACGCGTATGTTACAAATATGTGGGCAAACAACATAATGATAATAAACACAGCGACAAACACAGTAGTCGGAGCAATAACACAGGGATTAGGAGATCCCACGGGCATTGCGTTCTCGCCTGACGGTGCCTATGCCTATGTCACAAACCAGAACCCTGTGAACGTGACATCAAACGTGGTGATAATAAACACTGCCACTAACACAGTAATAGGAACTTTGACACAGAACTTCCCTATCGATGCCGTAGGCATAGCGTTTTATCCTTCATAACCTTATGTGCGGTCATGGTAATAGGAAAGGATTGCATCAACGTCTTCTTTCATAAGGCCTGAGTGCCGCTCTATGCTTGAGAGCACCTCTGCCTCGCCGCTGCTCTTCATGGCGCGCTCGACAATTAGCCTGAAGTATGGCAGGTAATTGTTTGATATCTCTTTCCTGCTTGAATGGAGTATAGGGGAGAGCCTGGAGGCTATGCCGCCTATTGAGAGCCTCTCGCGCTTTGTTGCGCTGAGGCGCCTTATGTGCTGCGGGAAGGTGTACTGGCGCAGCATGCTTATGCTGCCGTTTCCCGAGAGCGATACCCCGGATGAGAGCAGAACGCTTGCGTAGCGCAGGTAGCCATAGTAGTTTGTCCTCGAGGCCTTTTCATAGAACCTGCTTGCTGCGGAGAGGTTCTCGTATGCACGGCTCCTCGTCTCCTTTGCGATATAGCGCTTTGATATGTTCTCGGAGACCCATTCCATGAGCATGCCCAGGTCAACATTGCTGCGCATGACCGCATTCCTTGCAATGTCGAAGTTTGAAGAACCGAATATCTTGTCAAGTACGCCGAAGATCTCGATCTTGGTATCGCGTATGCCGAGGTGCTCGAAAAGCTCGGGGCTTGCGCCAAGCATTGCCTCGAGGTCGTTCACCGCGCTTCTGACGTCGCCGTTGCATCTCCTTGCAATGCCTCTTGCTATCTCGTCGCTTATGCTGCCGTTCTCAAATCTTGCTATCTTTTTAAGAAGCAGGAATATCTGCTCATCAGGAACCCGCCTGAATTCCAGCCTCTCAACATGGTTCCTCAGAAAGCTTATCTTTGGATCCCAGTAGTCATTGGCAGTAAGCAGTATGGGCTGCATACTCTTCCCGACAACATTTAGTATTGTGCTCTCTGCGCCTGTGTCGAATTTTTTAGAGAGCTCGTCTATTTCATCAAGGAGTATGAGTATTGTCTTGCTGAAGAGGCCGCGGCTCCTTGTTGCAGGAATTAGAACCCTCTTAAGCGTTTCGACATCGCGGTAGTCGCTGGCATTAAGCTCGAGAAGCACGAACCCGTAGCTGTATGCGAGGGCATGCGCAGCTGCGGTCTTGCCTGTACCGCTTGGCCCGTAGAGCATGAGAGGCTTGGGCCGCCTGCCCTTCTGCACGGCTGTGCCGAATTCAAGAAGCCTGTCAAGAGTGCCCCTGTTGCCTATCATCGAATTGAGCGTATTGGGCGCATACCTTTCGCAGAGCATGATATCGCCATTACAAAAAGATGTATAATTATGCGTAGCTAAAACATATAATGCCTTTGGTGCTTTCTTGAAGCGTGTTGCAGATGAGGTAATAAGGAGGCTCAGGAGGCATTACGGCGATGTGCATACGGGACTGAGGCATTCAGGAATTACAGAGCTCTTTGTAGCTGTGCTTCTTTCACCGCAGTGCACAGATGCGCAGGTCAATAAGGCCACGTCGGGGCTCTTCAGTACTAAGAGAGGCTTTGATTACTATGCAAATGCAGGCCTGCCTGAGCTCAGGCGCAGGCTAAAGGGCGTGAATTATTACAAAACCAAGGCGAAGAACCTCAGGGACTCATCAAGGATCATACTCGAAAGATTTGGCGGGCATGTTCCTGATACGATGCGTGAACTTCTTGAACTGCCGGGCGTAGGCAGAAAGGTAGCGAATGTGATACTCAATGAGGGCTTTGGCATAGCTGAGGGTATAGCTGTAGACACGCACTGCGCAAGGGTTTCGAGGAGGCTTGGGCTGAGCAGGCAGAAGGCCCCGGATAAGATAGAAAAGGACCTTATGAAAAGGCTGCCGGAAGGCTCATTGATTGTTGCATCGAACCTGCTCATAGCGCTTGGAAGGGATACCTGCAGGGCCAGGAAAAAGGAGTGCTGCAGATGCGTGCTTAACGACGTATGCCCAAGCAGCAACGTAATAGTTTCAAAGGTACATGGATAAAGGCAGAAAGGTTATAGAACTGCAGTCTGATGCACAGAAAGCTGCACTCAGGATGAGTCTATGCTCTCCTCGGGATAGCCCAGCTCGAGAAGCGTCTTCTTTACGGCTTCGCGGTGGTCGCCCTGGAGCTCTATCACGCCGTTCTTAGAGGTGCCTCCGCAGGCAAGGGCGCGCTTCAGCTCCTTTGTTGTCTTCTCCATCTCATCGCCGCCGAGGCCCGAGACTATGGTCATGTACTTCCTGAACTTCTTTTTCTCAGCATAGATCTTTATGCGCCTGTTGGTCTCGCGGTTGAGTATGTCGCAGACGCATATCTCCTTCGGGAGCCCGCACTTCGGGCATATGTCAGGCATTATACTTTGACACCTCTCTCTTTCAGCAGCGTAAGTATCTGTGCGATAATCTTTTTCATCTCGCGCAGCTTTACCTTCTTGCTCGAAACTCCAGTAGAAACGATCTTCCTCTTCTCTATTGCGGTTTCAAGCCTGAGCTCTGCAAGCCTTGCCTTGAGCGCGGCTTCAGAAAGCGACCTTAGCTCTTTCATCCTCATGGCAATCATTTTGTTTTGTATATCATGCCCCTGCTACGCACTCCACACACTACAGTATACATAGGCACGAAAAGGTATATATAAGCTTCACATCCTGCGCGGCATTGAGCGCGTGCTCGCAGCCGCGATGTTCCTCGGCAGCGCTATTTTCTTGACCTCGCGGTCAGGGAACTTTGTGCCGGGTTGTACAATCCTCACTGAAACGCCTATGGCGCCGTATTTCGGATATGCTGCAATGTGCGCCTCTGTAACAAGCCTTGTGACGCTGCCTGATTTCGGAAGATAGCCGAGCCTTACCTTGATCTTCTTTGCGCGTGCACCCTTGGCTGCCAGCTTGCCCTTTACTATGATCTCTGCGCCGAGTGCGCCGCTCTCCATCACCTCCCTTATTGCAGAGTGGATGAGCCTGCGCGGGTTTATCCCGCGCTCAAGTGAATTGGCTATGGACTTTGCAACAAGCCTGGGCTCCAGCTTTGGATTCTGCACCTCTGCGACGCTTATCTGAGGATTGTCGAGCTTAAACCTCTTCTTCATGCTCTCTGTAAGGGAGTTTATTGTTTCTCCGCCGCGGCCTATGACCCTGCCGGGGTTCGTCACATGCGGGGTTATCCTTGTTATAACAGGCGTCTTCTGTATGTCGACGCGGGAGAAGCCGGCCCTTGTAAGTGCGTTCTCCATATACTTGGAAATCCTGTACTTTATTATCAGATCAGATATGAATTTTCTCTCGACTACCATATGAGCACCATTGAATCAGACGCCACCTTTGGACTTTGCGCCCTCTTCGCCTTCAGCAGCGCCTTTCGCAGCTGCACCGCTGCCTGAACCACTGCCTTTCAATGCGGCCTTTGCCTCGGCAGGCTTGGCCTCAGGCACCTTTGCCTTCTCAGCAGCACGAAGATGACTGTTGCGCCTCTCTATGAGCCTTTTCATGGCAGGGCTTATGCCTTCATGCCACTCCTCTGCCAGGGCTATCTCTATTTTGGCATATTCGATGTCGCTGTGCATCAGCGCGCTCCTGCCGTACATGCCCCTGCCCCATACAATGCTGCCCTTCGAGGGCTGCCTTCTCTCTATGTGTGTCTTGTTGGAGCTCGCATGCACGATTACCATCTCATCCGCATCAAGGCCGTTGTTGCGCGCGTTGGCCATTGCATTGACCAGCACAACCTTCACATCTTCTGCAGCCTTGACAGGGTATGCGCCCTTCCTGCCATGAAGCTCGTGCCTTGCGCCCATGTGCTTGTTGTGCCTTTTATACTGAATGGGCAGTTGCATAGACATGACCTTTGAAATGAGGTCCATTGCCCTGCCTGCTTTCATGTACCTTATGGCGCTGCAGACAGCACCAAGGTCCTTGTAGCTCGCGTCAACGTCGTACCTCTGCGCAAAGGCCATTGAATTCCTGTTCTTGAATGCATTGAACGAGTATTTCATCACTTCACCGCCAGGAACTTGCTGCCGCGTGTTGCCCTTATGCCAGGCGCAGAATGCAAGACACGCTTTGTTGTAAAGGAGAACTCGCCCAGCCTTCTGCCCAGCATCTCGGGCCTTATCTCGAGCTCCTTGAACTCTTTGCCGTTGTGCACGCTGAAACGCATGCCGAGCCATTCAGGCAGTATAATGGCCTCGCGCACGTGGGTTTTTATGGCCTTCGCCGTACCCTTCTTCCTCAGCTCAGCTGCCTTTTCTATCAGCTGCCTGTAGCCTGCAGAGGGGTTGAGCAGCGAGCTTCTCTGCCTTGACGTAAGCAGCAGTGAGAAGTCTTTTATCGACATCGAGGCAAGCTCCTCTGTTGTCTTGCCCCTGAACATGTATACCCTTGGCATATTATCCTCTCTTCTTTCTTCCTACGCGCCTTGCTGCGATATGTCCCACCTTTGCACCTGGAGGCGCACCCCTCGCCGTCATGCTCGACGCGCCCTTGTGGTGCTGCTTGCCTCCGAAAGGATGGTCTACGGGATTTGACTTCACACCGCGGTTCTTGGGCCACATCCTGTTCAGCGCGTGCATCATGTAATAGCTCTTGCCTGCCTTCATTATGGGCTTCGACTTTGCGCCGCCGCCTGCGACAACGCCGAGACCGGCCCTGCACTCGGGGCTGAGGTCAAGGCTCTGCTTGGACGGAAGCATAAGGCTTACGACACTGCCTGAATGCGCAACGACTGTAGCATAGTTGCCTGCAGCCCTTGCCAGCTTGCCTCCATCGCCAGGGTGCATTTCCACATTATAGACCATGGCGCCGTCAGGCACCTCGCCAAGCGGCAATACAGAGCCTATGTTATGCGTGGCATTCCTGCCTTCTGAGACCCTGCTGCCAAGGGCTACACCTTCGGGAGCAAGAAGCAGCGATTCAGTATTGTCTTCATACCTCACACGCATGAGCGGCGCAGAATGCCCTGGATCGTCTATGAATTCTATAACCTCGCCCTTAAGAAGGCCATGCAGGCTGCGCTGGCTGAATAGAACGTCGGCAGTAGCCGCCTTCGGCGGCCTTGTGTACGCATTGCTGCCCTTTCCGCGCCTCTGCTGCTTAAGCCTCTTTCCCATATATATGCACCTTATACGAGCTTCAGCCTCTTTGCAAGGTCTGATGCCCTGAACTCGGGCGCAAGCCTTACGTATGCGCGCTTTGTGTTGTCAGGCATGCGCATCGTGTTTACGCCCTTGACCTTTACCTTGAACATATCCTCAAATTCTTTCTTGATTAGTGATTTTGTTGCTCCCATGTCGACTACGTAGATTATGATGTTCTCTCGGTCAACGAGGCTGAGAGCCTTTTCTGTAGCCAGCGGATATTGCAATGCCATAATTTCACCTGTACGCAAGAAGCGCCTCTTCTATGCCCTCTACCGCGCTCCTGCTCCATATGGAGATACGCGGAACGCAGCCTGGCGCAAGGCTCTCGGCGCTGAGCCTCTTTATGTTAAGGATCTCTACCCCAGGTATATTCCTGCCCGCCCTTCCTATCTTTGCATCATCAGAAACGATTATGAGCAGTGACCTTCTGAAATGCCTCTTTGAGGAGCGCCTTGAGTTGTGTGAAAGCCTGGGCCTGTGTGACCCTTCGAGCTCTCCTGAAAAGCCGAGAGCCGAAAGGAGTTTAACAAGCTCCTTGGACCTGAGCAGCGATTCTATGCTGTTTTCGACGACTATGGGAAATGGCTTCGACTGGCCGGCCTGCCCCTTATGCACGGGATTAATGCAGCCGCCTATTGCCGATCTTATGGCTGCGAGCCTCTCTGCGCTGTTCATGCGCTCCTGTATGATCTTGAACGCCTTGTGCGGATGCGCCCTCCTGCCCTTTACGCTTGAGGGTATCCTGCGCACATCGCCCATGGCCCCGCCGCCTAGCTTCTGCCTGGGCCTTATGGCTATGCCCATATGCCTGCCGTGCCTGTAGCCGCTGTACTTGCCAACATATACTGCTGTGGTCTGCATGCCTGCCACTTCGGAATGGCCCTGATGCTGGTACGAAGCGCTTTGCTCGCTGAGTATTGCACGCCTTACAAGATCGCTTCTGAATGCGGTGCTGAATACTGCAGGAAGGGCGAGGCTGCCGCCTGAGCTGCCGTCCAGTTTGTAAACATCGATATTCACATCATGCACCCTGCTTTGAGGCTGTGGAGATATAGGTAAGCATGAGCTCCTTAGCAGCCTCATGCCTCCTGAGGCTCTTCCTTATCCTGACAAGCCTTTTCGAGGGCCCTGGAATAGTGCCCTCCACCACCATAAAATCATTCCTCACAACGCCATAATTCAGGAAGCCGCCCATCGCATTGACAGTTTTTGCATCTGAGGCATTGCCGACCTTGAGCACGCGCTTGCCCAGCTCTGTCCTGTAGTTGTAGCCCATGTGACCTGCCTGTGGTACTCCGAACATGACCTTCGGCGGATGCCACGGCCCTAGGGTTCCGACGTGCCTTACCTTGTTTGTCGCCTTCCTGTACTGCCTTGAAACTCCATACCTTTTGATCACGCCGCTCCAGCCCTTGCCTTTTGATATGCTGCTGACATCAATATACTCGCCAGTGTGTATGACATCGCCTGCCTTAAGCTCCTTGCCTATGAAACCCTGCACGAACTTCAGCTTGTCCTCTGCGCTGCCGCCGCCTACCGGCATTTCGAACCTCATCAGCCTCTTGTTGCCGAAGCCAATGCCTTCAGGGTCGAGGAATGCAAGAGCGCTTACATCCACAAATTCTGCAGCACGCTTTGAAAGCTCGTCTATGCTATGCCCGTGCTTCTTTATGCCGAGCCTTTCGGCAAGCTTTTTGTCATAGGCCTCGCCAAGGACCTCCTTGTACGCATAGCCCTTCCTGTAGAACCTTGCCCCATATACATATACATGCGGCATCTCAAGCACTGTGACTGCCTTTGCCACCTCTGTGCCCTTTGAAGGAGAGAGGCTGTCATCAATCATCATTACATGCGTCATGCCGGCCTTGAATGCGGCATATGTGAGGAACGATGCCGTATTGGAGTTAGGAGTGCTCCTCATTCTGGGCATGACCTTCTTGGCCCTTCTGTGCGGCCAGTATTCAAGCGAGCCTTTTCTCATGCCTATCATCTATCTCTACTGCCTTCTGAAATCATCTCCTCTGCATCTTCGACAATGCGGAGCTGCCTGAGCACGCTGCCCATCGATGCGATCAGGGCAGTCAGATCAGCAGCCTTAACCTTTATTGATATGTCCGAACCGCTGCCAGATATGGAGACATAGCTTCTCTTATAATGTATTTCTTTCCCAATAATATCTATATAATCTTTTGCATCCTTGCCTGTCTCTATGTGTATCTCCGAGCTTGGCAAGATATGACCCTTATGTGCTTCTCATGCGTGACCTTACGCTTGGTCTGTATGTAGGACTTCTGTTGTTTGTGACAAGGCCGCGATGCTTTTTGCCTGAGCTTGTCAGTCCTCGTGAGGCGCGGCCCCGCTGCGCCGTGATACTTCCATAGAACTTATCCCGGGCCATGGAAGGATGCGCCCTGTCCGCGAGTATTACCTCGAAGAATTTATGCGTGCCGGTTTCGCCCACATAATATGAATTTACAACCTCGCAGTTGGTAAACTTTGCGGCAGACCTTTCCTCGGCTATGGACTGCAGCGACTTCTTGTGGACAAAGAAGCGCCCGCTCTTTGAGGGCTTTCTTCCGCCGCTGGGCTTAAGCCTCTTTCTGCTGCCGCGCTTTATCCTGACCCTTGTCATTATTATGCCGGGCTTTGCCTTGTAGCCTAACTCTCTCGCCCTTGCTATGTTTGTGGGCCTTGCTATCCTCAGAACGCTGGATTCGGAACTCCATGCAACAATCCTCTGCCTGAGCAGTTCGGGCCTCTCCCTGTACTCCTGCTGGAAGCTTTCCCTGATGTATTTGTATGCGCCCATCACAGCACCGTGGTATTAACTGCACTAGGATATGCAAGATTGCAAAGAGGAATATGACTAGCAATGCCTTGCTCAAATGCAGACTTTATCTCTGATAAGAATGGCATACCAACATATATATTGCTTGCGCTCGCACAGGCTTTGCAGAAAAAAAGATCATCCTGTCTGAACATTCCCGATTGAAGGAACGGGCATCAGACCTCCGGGAGGATAGTATCTCACCATTATACCGTTCCAATACGTCAGATACGAAGAGCCAAGGCCATCACCCACAAGGCCCATATAGCTGCCTGATACGTCGCTGGAATATGTTTCTGTACCGCCTCCGCAGCCGTCAGCATAGGTTGCAGAGAGGGCATTCAGCTGAGTCAGTGCGCCTTCGTAGCTCAGCCCTGTGCTATACCAGTCGCCGGCCTCTGTGCCACCAACAAGATCAACCTCTAGCATGTACCATTTGTCTGCAAGAAGGTCAACGCCAGACTCGGGGCAATACCACGATGTCCATGCCGAGGTCTTTGCCAGACCGGAATAATCCGCGCCGCCTCTTCCATCGAGCCTAGACATTACGCCCTTTCCAGCTGAGTTTGCCATGAAGAAGAGGTTTCCAAGACCTGTAGTATATGCATAGAATTGGATTATGTAATTGCCACTTGTAGCCATGTTGGATAATGTATAGAGGTAGTCGCCGTTTGCGCTTTTTGCGTAAAGTGCATGTATACCGAACGGCGAGCCCGAAGGCGCTGATGCAGTGGCTCCTGAGCTGCCTGCGACAGTCCAGCCGCCTGTGCTGTCGCCCCTGTAATAATTAATGAATACGCTTGCCCCGTTGTCGTATGCACCATAGGTAGGGCTGAGCTGCGGGGCCTCCCCTGCATAAATGCCGTCGTACTGCGTCGACATACCTTCGAACACAACGTTGATTGTTGTCGCGCCGTTTGCTGGCACGCCTCCAGGAAGCACGACCCAGAAGACTGCACTGGAGGAAGTGTTTGTGCAGCCTGACTCGCACCACGAGTATAGGGGAGAGCCTGTGTTCGGCGCGCCTGAGTAGAACCTTATGTTGCCCAGGTTGCCGTTTGCATACGTGTAATATGAAGAGGGATTGAAGGTTATCATCTGCTGGAAGCCCTGCGGTGCAGGAAGTGCCTGGGAATTGGTGATTGTAACAGGCGCATAATAAAAGGTCTGCACAAATTGCGATGCAGAAGCAACTGCGCTGCTTGTAGAGACCTTTGCCGAGACGCTTGCAGCATCTGCATATAGCCCTGATTGTGAACCCTGATCATAGGCGATCCAGAGATGGCCAGTGAATGCAGTCCCAATGGAATTACCCGAAAGATGGCAGTGGAAGAGAAGACCTGTCTGTGCACCTGCCTGCAACGATACCGAAGGGCTTTCACTCACTGTGCTTGCAGGCAGAGATGCATTGGTTGTGCAGCCCGTAGCGGTTATTATTATTGGATAGCCCTCGTTACTAAAGGTCGCAAGAAGATTGCCTGTAGTGTTAAGCACAGGGCTCTGGCAGAGGTAGCCCGTAATCGCTATGCAGGATGTGCCCTGGTATGAATTGCTTGAGAACGTGCCGAGCGCGAAGAGCGCACCGAGGATTATGGCTATGATCAGTATAGACCAGCTGTAGGTCATGAGGTATTCCATGGCGCTCTGCAGACGCGCATCTTCGTTGCTGAAGCGTTTCGTGCTTCGTTTCCTTGTAGCCATGCTATTCGTTTAAAGAGGGAGGGCAAAAAATAAAAGCCTGCGCATCGGCCTAGAATGTCTTGTACTTGCCCAGCGATATGTCAAGGGTTAACTGGGCTGTGTTTTCAAGGAAGCCCTCTGCGACATACCTTGCCTTGCCGCTCACGCTGTTGAAGTCAGAGCCGTCCTCTGTTATCAGGTTTATGTTGAGATTGTGCGGATCGCTTATCTTCCTGCCTATCTGCGATAATATTGCAATGTCGCACTCCTTTATCTCAGGGTAGTCTTCTGTTATCTTCCTTGCCATCTCGGTTGACATTATATTGTATATCTTGCCTATGTGGCTTATGGGGTTTTTGCCTGCTGCGGCTTCAAGGCTCATGTGCCTGAATGGAGTTATAAGGCCGTTGACGCGATTTCCCCTGCCAACCGAACCGTCGTCTCCGGCCTCGCAGCTCAGGCCAGACTTGGTGAGGTAGACCTCACCCCTTTCCAAGGAATCTCCGGTGTTGACATGCGCCTTTATGTCTTCCTTTGTGATCCTCTTTGCGTTGTTTATGACATCGCGCTCCACTCTCTCCTTAAATTCGATGTACTTCTCAAGGGAGTCAACAAACTTTGAAACGAAGGCAACGGCTATGGTGAGCGTTATTCCATTCCTTTCACGCAGTCCCATGACTTTTATATCTTCGCCGACAGCGGGCATTGAAGCCTTGTACTCCTTGCTGTTCAGGTAGCGCTCGGACTCAAGCACGAGGCTCTCTGTCAGAGTGAACGGAGCAAAGCCTATCCCGAATGAGGTGTCGTTCGCAAGGGGCACGTCGCTCTTGCCCCTTTCGAAAAGGCTTGAGAGGTCGCTGCTGCCTTTTGCTATCCTTGATTCAACAGAGAGCTCATTCTCAAGGTCAAGAAACCTTGTGTTCTTCCTGAAGTAGTCAACAGCTACTTCGCTCGCTATGTTGTTGACATCGAGGGATCTGCCGTTGACGTCGCTTGTGGCCCTTCCGGTTATTATGACCTCTATCTTCTTCGTTATCCTGGCGCTGCCGAACGTTGCGCTTGATGCGCCGCCTATGATCAGCCCCTTGTCAACGTTGTGGTGGAGTATGGTGCCAAACTCGCTTATGTATTCCCTGCAGAGCGCATGGCTTGTCTCGTCGACTATGCCGTCTATCAGGCTGTCAGGGTGCCCTATGCCCTTTCTTTCCACGTATTCAGTATCCTGTTCTGCGACAGGCTTTATGTCAAGCCTGCTTACCGATATATTCTTCATGCATACCATCTCTGAAAGAAACGATAAGAGGTGTATTGCAGCAAACATATATATAATAATTGTTGCACAAAAAATTACTAGTGGTAATCATGGCTATAGCCCTGGACTCGCCAGAATCTTTGGCCATAAAGGTAAAAAAGACAAGGAGGGCGGTGGGTATAAGCCAGAGGAAGCTGGCTATGCTTTCAGGCGTCAGCCAGAGTACCGTAGCCAGGATAGAGAATGACATAGAGAAGCTGAACCCTAGCTACGCCACCATATTCAACGTTATGGATACGCTTGAGAGGTTTGAGGAGAACGGATCTGTGGAGTTTATGGCTAAGAAGGCCAGGGACATAATGCAGCGGGAGATAGTGGCGGTAAAGCCCGGAGACACTGCAAAGAAGGCCATAGGGATAATAAAGAACTACGACTTTCCGCAGCTGCCTGTGCTTAAAGGAGGAAGAGCCGTGGGCACAGTAAGCCAGAAAAGGCTTTTTGGCATAGCCACAGAGGGCCAGAAGGCCGCATCGAAGATACATGTGAAGGACATACTTGAGATGGCCATGCCACAGGTAGATGCAGATACAGAGCTTTCAAAGCTGAAGAGGATACTTGAAAGCTTCGACGCTGTGCTTGTAGTTGAAAAGGACAGGGTTGCAGGCATTATAACCATATATGACATTCTGAGGGTCATATAAGCGTTGCTAGAAGAGATCAAGCGCTGCAAACATCACAGGCAGTATTATTGTGGCATCACCGTCGATTGTCACGTACTTCGCCCTTTCGTTGACCTTGCCCCATGAGACTGCCTCCTCTAGCCTTGCGCCTGAGAGGCTTCCGTCGTATTGCGTTGCAGTTGTTATATACACAGCGTAGTCGAGACCTCCCTTGAACTGGTTCCACCAGATCACATGGTGCTTGCTTATGCCTCCGCCTATCATGAGTGCACCGGTTTTCTTGTTGTCGAAGGCTATGTCGCTCAGCCTGAGCTCGTCCTTTATCAGGTTGAGCTTGAAGTCG
Source organism: Microcaldota archaeon (assembly GCA_021796295.1). Taxonomy (GTDB): domain Archaea; phylum Micrarchaeota; class Micrarchaeia; order Micrarchaeales; family CABMGC01; genus JAJYIA01. The sequence continues at coordinate 2,074 of JAJYIA010000012.1, read as the reverse complement.
TGGTCCTGTGAGAATATAGAGAGATGCGTGCCGAATGCACCGTCGAGTATGCCTGGATTGAATATGGGCACATTATGGAGGTAAGCCTGCCTAAGTATGGAATGCGGGTCCTTTATGCGCCTTCCGAATTCGTAGGTGAGTTCCGTGGCGCTGTACTCTTTTTTGTAATCCTTGGAGCCGTAGATATCTCGCATTATCTTGTTGAAATGCTCCTCAACTGCCTTTCCGTACTCGTTGTGCTCTATGAAGATGTTGCCAAGGCGGTATATCTTCTTCCTGTGGAGCATGCTGTCATCGACATTGAAGCTGCCAATGCTGTACCTGCCGCCGTACGACTTTGCAAGGTCGTGGTCTAATGTGCCTCCGGTGGTTATCACAGCGTCGAAGTGCTTTATCGCGTCGGCTATCATGCCGCGCATCCCTGTAGCAACGATGTCTGCCGGAAAGGAGAGGAAATTGAATGCCCCTTTGTCACTGAGCATATTGCCGATTATCTTTATGCCGCCAAGCATATGCTGCGCTGAGAAGCCCCCGATACCGTTCATGCTCTGCATGAGCTCCTTGACCTTCATGCCCTTCCTGAGCCTGATGTCATTTACCTTCCTCTCCAGAAGCGAGCCTTTTCTGTAGCCTGCCATGGTAATCATGCATACATGGCAGTATACGAATAAATAACTTCCCTGAAATCAGAATTTGGCAGCATCAGGCAAAGGCTATGTCAAGTATGCTTAGGTCACTCCTTGCCTGCCAGAAAGCCCGCAGCTCTGAAAGATTATCATCCGAGCTGCATAGAGCAGCTATGAAGTCTTTGCCTCCTGCGCCAGGAAGCTTTGCAACATATGCGCCATGCCTTTTGCTCTCTTCGATCAGGAGTGTGCAGTCATCAGGCTCTATGCCCACGCCGCTAAGCACGCCCAATTCCTTTGTGAGGAGCCTGCCTTTGTCGAATGCATCCCTGAATTCATTCATTGCAGAAATGTCGCCTATTTTCACCTTTTTCAGGGCCTCGACAGCCTTTATATTTTCATCGTTTATAGCCTTTACCGCATCTGCGTATTTTGTGGGATTTTCAGCCTTAAATCCCGAAACGCTCCCGACGCTCTTCGAGGTTGACATTGATTCGCCTATGAAGTTTGCTGCCAGAAGCCTAAAATTTTCAGGGATCCCGAATTTCTCTATCTTATAATCCCAGCTTTTTTTCACGGTCTCGGCAAGCTGCCCGTTTGAATAATTGCCAGGCAGGTCCTTTACGATCCCAGGCGAATACCTTGTGTAAAGTATGCTTCCATGAACAGCCGCAGCGATGTCAAATCCGCTTCCTATCTTGCCCGTGGCTATGCTGTGTGCTATCTGGGCAAGCTTGTGGAGTGCGTCGTTCTCTTCGATGCTCAGGCCGTAAAACTTCAGTATTGCGCCTATTGAGGCTGCAGTCACGGCGGCACTGCTTCCCAGGCCGCTCTTTACCACCTTGCCCGAGGCTATGCTGTAGGAAAAGGCGCTGTCGTTGCGCGCTTCTACAGATATGCCGCTTATCTTTGCGCCGTTTGCAGCGGCATACCGTGACGCAACCTCTACTGCGGCCTTCAGCAGAAGAAGCTCCTTGGAACACTCTACGCTTAATCTTCCTTCGGCATCGAAGAAGCCGCTTGCATGCATGCCCAGCTGCGGGGAATGGATTTCTGCACTCTTTCCGTCAAGCGTTTTAACTCTTGCTGAGACATAGGCGTTGACTGCACTTACCATGCTTATGTTGGGTCTTTCCAGAACGGAATAGCCGCCTATCCAGAGTATCTTGCCCGGAGCCTTATGGCTTGTGGAATCCATAAAATCGCCAAATGCATCTATTCAATTTACAGGACAAAATTCTTATAGTCTTACGCTTTAACAACGTGAGCGGGAAATCCCACGCCATTTATGGGTGGGATGAAAGCGAACCACAGAAAAACAAAAAAGCATATAAATATGGATTACGAGATAAAGAATATGGATTCCAAAAGAGCATACAGATTTAGACTTTACCCTGATGCCAAACGCCAATTGGAGATAGAGTTGCAACTTACCTTATCAAAAGGAT
>JAJYIA010000011.1 GCA_021796295.1 Microcaldota archaeon | reverse complement strand
ATCTCTAACGCCAGTTCATAAGTAAGCGGCAACTGCTCCGAGAACCACGGCGGAATCGTCGGCGTTTCACTGCCTGCGCCTCTCACGAAGCACTTCATGACCCTTGACGATTCAAACCTGTAGGGCTTGCCGCCCAGCACAAAGACATCCCCGGGCTTCAGCCTTGTAAGGAACTCCTCCTCTATGCTGCCTATCCACTTGTTCCTTTCGTCAAATACGTCTATCGCTACCTCATCAGGTATGGTGCCCAGGTTGAGGAAATAGATGAGCTTTGTAAGCTTGCCTCTCCTTCCGAACATGTTCTCGTGCTCGTCATACCATATCTTTGCATAGACCCTTCTGCTTTCAAGCCCTACATACTTGCCGGAGAGGTAATCCAGCATAGCCCTGAAGTCATCCATCTTCAAATCACGGTACGGGTAGGCCCTCCTGATTACACTATAGGCATCATTCACATCCCACTTCTTGTTCTGCGACATGCCCACTATGTGCTGGGCCAGCACATCCAGCGCGTTCATGGGCGTGGTGAACGAGTCTATCTTATGCCTTTTTGCAGCATCGAGCATAACAGAGCATTCCACCAAGTCGTCCCTGTTTGTCACTATCACCTCACCCCTTGCTGTGTCCTTGAATCCGTGGCCGCTCCTGCCTATGCGCTGCACCGTTCTTGCAACGCTCTTTGCAGAGCCTATCTGTATAACGTTATCTATATAACCTATGTCTATGCCTAATTCAAGGCTTGTTGACGACACTACGCACTGGAGCCTGCCGTTCTTGAGCAACTCCTCCACCTCCAGCCTGGTCTCCCTGGAAAGTGAGCCGTGGTGGGCGGCTACGTCTCCTTCGGCATATTTGAACTTCTTCCTAAGATGGTATACTACGCGCTCTGTGCCGCTCCTTGTATTCGTGAATATCAGGGTTGTGCTGCTTTTCTTTATTGCCGAGTCTATAACGCCATAGACCGAGCTCTCTATCTTCATATCGCTCGCGTTTATGATATCCTTCACTGGGCACACGACTCCGAATTCCATCTTTTTCTCCCATGTGGCGTCTATTATATAGCATGGCCTCTCATTGCCGTTGTCATAACCCACAAGGAAGCGCGCTGCGTTCTCCAGCGGGTGCAGCGTAGCCCCGAGTCCTATCCTTACAAAGCCATGCCCCACCATCTCCTCAAGCCTTTCAACACTGAGCGAGAGGTGTGCACCCCTCTTGTTTCCTGCAAGCTCATGCAATTCGTCTATAACGAGATATTTTACGTCCCTGAGGCTTTCTGAGAACCTCTGCGAGTTAAGTATTATTGCAAGGCTCTCAGGCGTTGTTACAAGTATGTTCGGCGGATTCTTCAGCTGCCTCTGCCTCTCCTTCTGCGGCGTGTCACCCGTCCTTATGCCCACTGTTATCCTTCTGATGGGCAGAGCCATATCCTTGTATATCTCCTCAAGCGGCCCGCTCAGGTTCCTGTATATGTCATTGTTGAGTGCGCGCAGCGGAGATATATATACGCAATAGATCTTCTCCTCAAGCCTACTCTGCAGCGCCATATCCATAAGGTCGCTCAGTATAGCCGTAAACGCGGAGAACGTCTTGCCGCTGCCTGTAGGCGCAGTTATGAGCAGGTTCCTGCCCTCTTTAATGTGCCTGAATGAGTACCTTTGCGGAGGCGTAAGCTCCTTGTACCTGGATGTAAACCACTTCCTTATGAATATATTGAGGCTGTCAAGGCTCTCCTCGTCGCTGAAAGGCTTTGTATAATGCTCTATCATCTCTATCCCAAAAATACGGATACCCTATGCAAAGCAGGCAAGCGCCTCCGAATTCAGGTCATAGTGCCTTGCAAAAGATAATAATACATTGTAAAATATATACCTTGACCTTCCTTTGCCGTTTAGCCTGCTTTCTGCATTGCAGTCTGAAGTATTAGGTTGATAAGATATGATGTTTTCGGCAGCACATAAAGAGATGCAGCAGAAGCAGCCCATAAAGTATTCTGCAAGGCATGCCAAGGCTGCATATGCGCGTGATTATGGGGATTTGTGCAGGCATGAGGCAAGCATACAACGTGCATCTTCCCATGCCCTTAAGCGAAAAGCATATAATACCTAACCGCTATGTAATTCCCTGATTAGATGGGTTTCAAGAAAAGAAGGGCTTCAAGCCTGCAGAAGCTGAAGGCTCTCGCGAAGACGCAGCTCATAAACGAGATGCTTGAAAAAAGCACTATCGAGAGCGAGGCGCTGCAGAACATGGGTTACGACAGGCCTGTGGACGAATCGCACATCATAGACCTGCTCAACTCCGAAGGGACGAAGTCAGGAAGCAAGTCCGCAAAGCACAACAGGCGTGCCAAGCCGGTTCATGCGAAGCGCCTTTCAAAGCACAGTGCAAAAGCCAGGAAGAGGCGCCTACGCTGACCTTTTCTCATCATCCTCGCTGTTGCTTTTGCCTACAGAGAGCCTTACCCCGTTAGGATCCCTTGTTATGGTTATATCGAGTGCGTCACTGCCAAGCATGTGTCTGAGCTCCTCATACGTATACGCGCCTATGTCCCTGCCTGATCCCTTCTCCTCCTTGCTTTTTAGCACCTCTGCCCTCCTCTCTATAAGCAGGTCGCGCTTTATCATGTTATACGAGAGCGCAAGCCTGGGCCTCTCAACTCCGTATACATCCTCTATGCCGAGCTCCATGGGCTTGTATCCCTCGCTCTGGTATACGAAGGGAACTACAGCGCTGAATTCTGACTTTATGGCTGTGACAACCCTGTCAACATTCTCCCTGTTGCCTGCGATCATGAAGTCGTCAGCATTGAGGAAGCCCACAAAGGCCTCGCCTCCGCTCTCCCTTACCTTGTCCTGCAGTATCTGCGAGACAAGCCTGAGTATTGTAATTCCAGACTGATTTCCGAACCTTGCAGCAAAGCCGGCAAGGCCTTCCACCCTAAGCTTGCCTATCTCCATGGCGGTGTCGGCTCCTTTTACTGCCTTTTCCACGGCTTCTGATATCCTGTCTTCGTTAGGAAGGTCTATCAGCGGATCGAACCTCTTCCCCTTTTTCTTCAGGAAGATTGTGACAAGGCTTCTGAGCTCGGCAGGGTCGAAGGGCTTCTTTATGTAGTAATCTGCGCCATATTTTATACCCTTGAATCTGCTCGACGTTGCGTCCATTGCACTGACTATTATGACTATGGTGTTCTTCAGGGAGGGATCCCTTTTTATCGACTGGCAGATCTCAAGCCCGTCAACTCCCGGAAGCATAAGGTCAAGCACAACAAGATCAGGCTTCATGCTTTTTACTGTACGCATTGCTTCTCCGCCGTCATGGACCTGGGTCAGGTCAAATCCCCTCCCTACAGAGAGCGCCATAAGCCTGTTTATGTTCTTGTCATCCTCGACGATCATGATCCTTCTCGGCGCAGATTTGTCCTGCAGTATGTAATATGTGAGTATGCCCCCGCTCTTCCTCGACGCTATTGCATTTGCCTTCTCAAGCTCAGATAAGCTCTTCGTAAGCATATCCTCCTCTATGCCTGCCTCATTCGCAAATCTCCTGAGCTCATCGTAGGTTATCTCCTGGCGCTCATTTATGGCCGAAACAATGTCAGATTCTGCATCTTCAAGGCCCTTCATAAAACCACTTACTAATAATGAATATCAGAAAACATAATATGCCTTTTCGTGAATGATGAATATTCATATGCACATGCCTTCTGCATGGCAGCTATAAATACCCATATAAACCCATTATACCCGTGGCCCGGTCTATATTGCCGACATCAGAAAAGGCTAAAAACACAATACCTCATATATAAACTACATCGGGGCGAAGAGAGAGATGGACGTCAGAAAAAGTCCTCACGGCAAAAACTGGATCGGTGCGAAGTCTGCAGCGGCAGTGGTTGTAGTAGTTATAATAATCGCAGCTGCCTTCTTTCTGAATTCAGGTGCGCATGCGCGCACCATATCCTCAAGCACGCCATTTGTGCTGCGTACAGGAGGCACAGCGTATTTCTCAATCTCTGGCCAGAAGCAGGCGTTTTCCATATTTCTCAAGAATGCATCTGAGAGCGGCGCCGAGGTTTATATGAGCGGGTATCCTGTCCTGGAGTGGCCCATCCTTGAGGTATATCTCACTAAGGCCGCAGAGGCGAATGTGAGCCTCTGGAACACAGGCCCTGCAGACCTTCAGGTAAAGCTCGTTTCAAGCAACGCCACAGGCGCAAGCCTTATCATGACCCCTGTTCCGGCAACATTCTCAATAAAACCCAGCCCTGGCATAAAAGCTGTGAACCCGTCGCAGCTCTACGGTCAAAATGCTGCGCAGCAAACAACCATATCCGCAAACTCCACAGCATACACAACTCCAATATCCACTGCCGTGTCTACGGTAACCACCACAGTGCAGCAGTCTTCAGGCTCTGCCGCGTTCGGGCTTGCAAACAATACCTACATAGGAACGCTCATGGCTAAGTACAAGCAGATGTATATAAAGGATACGGCATGCACCCCTAGCGTGTACAACAGCACACTTATTACCTATGCCAAGCAATCTCCTGTGGGTCCGCTTTCATTCTACAATGTGAGCAGGCAGACGCCAGGCAATCTGAATGTGTCTGCATCGGGCACAGCCTCAGGCTACAGGTTAACATACACTACCATATCACCATCAGAGACTAGCACAGCAGTTACAATGTATATTACGGCATCAGGCAGCATCATAAACGTTACATACGGCGGCATATTCACGGGCATGAATTATTCGCAGCTCTCAAGCTCCTATATCTTCCAGAGCGGTATAGGCAACGACTGCGGCGCTTATATACCATAACGCATGCCTACTGCTGCGCAACCTCTTCATGCGCATCCTTCTGGTGCCTTTTTCTGGGCCTGCCTGATATGGGTAGTGTAAACCAGAATGTGCTGCCTTTGCCAGGCTCCGATTCCACGCTTATCCTGCCTCCGTGCAGGTTCACTATCTCCTTGGTTATGGTAAGGCCAAGGCCTGTGCCTGCGCCCTCCTGCCTTGTAAGGCCCTTCTTCGGCAGCTGGAAGAACTTCTTGAAAAGCTTGGCCCTGTCCTCCCTGCTTATGCCTATGCCTGTATCATGCACCTCTATCCTGACCTTGTCATTCCTGCGCATTGTCTTTACGCCTATGCTGCCCTTTTCGGTGAATTTTATTGCATTGCCTATAAGGTTGATAAAGACCTGCACCAGCCTGTTGGGGTCTGCAGTTATCTCCGGAGTGGTATAGTCAACGTCAAACGAGAATGAAAGGCCTTTGTTCATTGCGACCTCCGCTAGCGCCTTTATGTTCGGGTTTTCCTTTATCATATGGAAATCTACCTGCTGCAGGTCAAGCCTCACCTGCTGCGAGGAGAGCTTCGCAATGTCGAGTATCTGCTGGATAAGCTGCATCAGCCTGTTTGCCTCGTCTATTATTATGCCTATGTTCTTCTTCTCTTCATCGTTTAGTGCACCGAACTCGCCCTCCAAAAGGAGCTTCGAGAAGCCCATTATATTGGTTATGGGGGTTTTGAGGTCATGCGATATGTTGTATATAAACTGCGTCTTGAGCTTGCTCTCTGCCGATACCCTCTCTATATCCCTGAATGCCTTTTCAAGAGCCGCCCTCTGCTCCTCTAGGATCATCTTCGATGCAAGCTCCTTTCCTATGAGCATATATCCGCCTATGCTCCCGTCCTCGGCCTTAATCAGGCGCACACTCTCCTGGAACGGCAGCATCTGTCCGTTCTTGGCCGAGAGCCTTACTGAAATGTCAGAAGCATAGCCTTTCTCCCTTGCAATATTCAGCGAGAACCCCAGGCGATCCCTGCTTTCAGGGTCTGCGCATATGTTCAGGACAGGGGCGCCCTCAATTTCGCTGCTCCTGTATCCCAGCAGCTTCTCAGCGCTCCTGTTTGCGCTTCTCATATATCCTGACGTATCGATGGTGAGCACGGCATCGCCAGAAAGCATTACCATCTCACTGAAATCATCTATAATCTCCTTTACTAACTTCTCAGTGTTCTTTGCAAGTATTACTGAGAATCCTCCATGATCTCTAAAAGCTGTGCACTTTGCATCTACGAAGAGGTTGTTGTGCAGCTTTATGCGTATGTAGTCTATGTATGTGCCTTTTTCTAGTGCTCCTAACTCCTTCGTGAAGCGCCCTCCCTCCACTATATCTGCAAGCTTCCTTCCTATAATGTCTTCATCGCCCACCTTGAATACCTCCTCCATGTTATTGCTTATCCATGTTATTGTCGAGTCACTGCCCAGGGTCACGAAGACCTCGCTTTTGCTTGAGTCAAGAAACCTCTCCTTGGCTTCGAGCTCCCTTATGTACGTTGTTTCATAGAATACGAGATGCGCAACGCCCTCGCTTATCCTTCTTGCCGACACGGCGAATGTGCGCCTGCCATTTCTGAGGCCTACATCTATTGCAATGCCCTTTCCCAGCTTCTCCATGCCTTCTTCGTCTAGGCCGAAGAAGCCCTGTATGCCCGCATCGTGTATATTGCCCATGGTTTTTTCCATCAGATTTAGCATGCCCTTGTTGGCCTTGAGCACCTTTCCGCTCTTCTCTATAATGGCCTGCGGCATCGGGGCCTCAAATGCCGCATCGAAATACCTCACCAGGCCCATGTTCTTATCCCCTTCGAGCCTTGAATTGAGGCTGTAACTGAATGTATCGCATGCAATGGCTATTATGCCCACCTTTGACTGGTCGAATGCTTCCTCCCTTGCAGAGAGCGCTGTAACAACGCCGAGCTTTTTTGCTCCTGCCGCGAGAGGCAGTATAATGCAGCTTTTGTAGCCTAAATTGAAGTAGTTTATAAGCTCGCCGAATGCCGAATAGCCGCTGAGCCTGTTGTCAAGGTAAGGCCTGCCTGTGTTGAGCGCAAATTCCTCGGCAGAGTTCAACCTGTCTGATTTTCTATATATGTCTTTTGATACCGCCTTCTCGGCTCCGAGAAGCGCCGCGATCCTCTCCCCTACCTCCTCTATTATTCCTGGGTCTGACCCTGTGCTGCCTATGCTTATCGCATTGCGCACTGCATCCTCAAAGGAAAGGCCCTGCATCAAAAAACCACAAAGTCTATATTGCTCTGCATCTTAGATAAGCGTACAAGGCTCTCTGCACGGTGAAAAATAAAATTGTTGCGGTATCATGGAGGTAAAGGAAGTATTCAAAGGAGTCTACAGGATAGACCGCAGGCTCGCCACGCTGAACCTAATCCCGGGCATGCGCGTATACGGCGAAGAGCTTATAACAGTTAATGGCAGAGAGTACAGAACGTGGAACCCCTACAGGAGCAAGCTCTCCGCTGCAATCATGAAGGGCCTGAAAAACATGGGCATAAAGAGCGGCGCAGACGTGCTTTACCTCGGTGCTGCTACAGGCACCACTGCAAGCCACATAAGCGATATAGTGGCGGAAAAGGGCAGCGTATACTGCATAGAGATCTCAGAAAGGAGCATGCGCGACCTTCTCAAAACATGCGAGCGCAGGAAAAACATGCTGCCTATGCTTGAGGACGCAAGGCTTACCAACTCCTATGCCTATGACGTTGGAAGCGTGGATATCCTGTACCAGGACGTGTCGGCAAAGGACCAGGCAGATATATTTATAAGGAACAGTGTATTTTTAAAGAAAGGCAGCTTTGCATACGTCGCAATAAAATCACAGAGCATCGATGTTTCAAGGCGGCCCGAGTCTGTCTATGCCGAATTCATATCAAAGGTTTCAATGCACATGAAACTTGTCGAGAAAACAATCCTCGAGCCTTATGACAGGATGCACCTTTTCGCAGTATTCCAAAAACCTTATTAAATCACGGCATCCAAATCCAATCATGCAATATGTCAAATATTCCGCGTATCTGAAAACCGCAAGCCTCGGGTTTTCAGAGCTTTCATGCCCACATTGCGGCGCTCCCGTGCTTTCGCTTAGGAATAAAGAGGCTATCTGCCATCTCTGCGAGGGCTTTGTATCGACAGCCCACGAGGAGCTCCTGCAAAAAAACGAGGCCCTTTACTCTGGCCTTTTCAAGATTCATGGCCTCATTGCTGCAAACTCCGTAGAAGATGCCCTAAGCCTGCTTGAGACCATCTCCGCATCACTTCCAGATGGAGACATCAGGCCAGCCTACGGAGCAGCAGTAATATACGCGCTCATATCCGATTACAAGTATTACTCGGTTAATTACAATCTTCCAGGGTTCATGGAGGAGAACTCAAAAAACATATACACTTCACTTGACCTCATCTCAAAGTCAAAAAAACTGCTTTACAAGACCATAAAATCAGTAGACAGCGCAGAGGACGGCGAAGCTGACGAATCGCTCTTATATCTGAAATTCATATCATATATCAAGCTGAAGAGAATGGCTGACGCCAGAGACGCGCTCTACGGATTCAGGAACCTCAAGTCTACGGGCCTGCAGTACGAATATGCAAAGATGGTGTATACTGTCGAGGCAGGAGCTTCCGATGCCTGGGGTTTTCTGCAGCCTATGCTGAACGGGAGCTACCCCAATGCGTTTGCGTATTTTGCAAGGTATATGGCAAAAAATGAAAAGACAGCAAAGGCAAGGCTCGAGGCAAAGCTTATACTTTCTGAGCTCATGAAACGGTGCTACATGCCGCAGATGCAGTTTTTTATCCGGCGTATAGACGCGGCAGAGGAAGAGACGAAGATCTAGCGCATGCTCAGCCCTTTATCACAATCACTGGCGAGTTCCTTGACACTATCTTTGAAATCCCGGCCCTTTCAACAACACCCACAACATCGTCAACGTTTTTGTATGCCCATTCCGCCTCTTCGCTTATGAGCTTCCTTGTCCTTACGCGTATCTCAACATTCTTCTTTCTCAGCGATTCAAACGTTTTGTTTGCAGGAATATCCCTTATCGCCTGGTGCCTTGACATCACCCTGCCGGAGCCGTGGCATGTCGATCCGAAGGTTTCGGCCATAGCGCCCTCCTCTCCAGAGAGCACATAACTGGCAGTGCTCATGCTCCCTGGTATGAGCACAGGCTGGCCTTCAGTGCGGTACTTTCTGGGCACCTCCTCCCTGCCTTTTGCGAATGCCCTTGTCGCGCCCTTTCTGTGCACATACACCTTCCTTCTCTTTCCTTCTATCACATGCTCCTCAAGCTTTGCGATGTTATGCGCAACGTCATAAAGCATCTCCATGCCCATTGCATCAGGGCTTTTTCCCAGCACCTCGCTGAAGCTCTTCCTTATGGCGCTTGTTATCATCTGCCTGTTTGCAAACGCGAAATTCACCGCGCATTTCATCGCCTTCAGGTAGTCATCCGCTTCCCTGCTTCCTATATGCGCATAGCTGAGCTCCCTGTCGGCAAGCGTTATATTCTTCTCGCTTTGGTAATCTACAAGTATCCTGAGGTAATCGCTGCATATCTGGTGGCCGAAGCCCCTTGAGCCTGTATGCACCATCACAACTATCTGGCCTTTGTAGAGACCATAAGCCTTGGCTCTTTTCCCGTCGAAAACGTTCTCGACTCTCTGAACCTCTAAGAAATGGTTGCCCGCGCCAAGGGTGCCAAGCTGATTGAAGCCGCGCTGCCTGGCCTCCTTGCTTACGCATGCAAGGTCGGCACCTTCCATGCGTCCGTTCTCCTCTATATTCTCAATATCGTCTCTGAATCCGAATCCGTGTTCAATGACATAGCCTGCACCGTCCTCGGAGATGCCTTTAAGGTCATTTTGCGAGAAACCCGCGTTTAGCCTGCTGCCTACTCCGCTCGGTATGTTTCTGAAGAGCGCATCGGAGAGCCTGCTTATAACAGGCCTTATCTCCTCTTCAGAGAGATTGGTCTTGATGAGCCTTACACCACAATTGGAGACCACTACACCATCAGCAATAAAATTGTGGTTCTCGTTGTCTACTGTAATGTCATACACATAACCGTCATAAGGCAAGATTTCTATGTTTCTTATTCTATCGCAGATATATCCATCGCTTCCGAATGACATCTTCTCAACAAAGGCTTCAAATCTATCCTCATTTTTCCATATCATCGATGCGCCTTCTCCGCTCCACACAGAGTGCCTGGCAAAGCTCTGGCTTATATCTTCCCCAGAGAGCTCTGATACTATCATCCCTGTAGACGTTCCGGAATTATGCCTCAATATGGCAATCTGCCTGACAGAATTCATGGAGCGCCTCGCAGCATCAATATGTCTTAAATATGCAGCGGCAAGGCTTGCTAAAACCTCCTTCTCCCTGTTATATGTATAACCAACATTGCCTAGGAATCTTATCATGTTCCTGGTTTCAGATAGTATGCACAGCCTTGCGCCTGTGCTCTTTTCTTCTATCCCGTCATATTCGTACCCTTCAACCATCTTTGGCTCAGTTGTAAGTATGCCAAAATCAGCAAGCAACCTGGTGAAATCTTCGAGAAGTTCAAATACATTATCTTCAAGCTTCTTGACTTTGCTCACGCTGAACGAAGGGCATGAAAAGTCATAGCCATTGTTTGTTTTTGGTTTGGAGAGTTCAGCTCCGAAAAAAGAAGAGAGGAAGAGCCTCTTCTGCCATAGCTTCGCCTCCATGAGCCATGCCGGAATTCTGTACTCTGCCGTTGTTTTTTTCACAAAAGGCGTTCCCAGGGCGATGAGAAGCGCCGCAAATGCATGAGAGCCTACACTGAGCGAGAATTCTTCATAATCAAATTCAGAAAGGCCATACTGCGTATTTATCCGATGGTGTCTCTGCCTTCTGTACATGCTGCAGCGGAACCCCAGGCGCTCTATATCTGCTGCTATTGCACGCAGATCGTTCTCCTTGCCATAAAATGAGGTATAACCTCCTTTTTCCATGGATGATGGCTTAGCCTTTGTTATTGCACCACCGCCGAATATGAAGCCCATGAGTTTTATTAGCAACGGAAGCTTCTCGGTATCACTATAAATCTCGTTCAGGCCCAGCTCTTTGAGCATGATGAAGGTCTGCCTAATTCCACTTCCATTCTTTTGTACGCCTGCCTTCTCCAGTGCAAGAAGCAGATCCCCCTCTGAGAGTATTAGCCTATGTTCAGGCCTTTCGTATTCTACCCCATCGAAACCGTTTGTTATAAGGCGGTCTGTGCTTTCAAGCATACGTGCCTCTACCATTCCGCGCTGCGTCAGTATAGGGTGATCAGAGCTTGCGAGTATCTTCCTTCCCGATTCTGTACTTATCCTAAAGATACTGCTGCTGCTCTTTTTCATGAAGAGCACGGGTTTGGAGCCTATCTCTTTCTTTGAATACAAATCCAGCGTCTTAAGTGCAGAAACATTCTCTATATCTGAGATTTTATGCAGTGCGCCATAGACGTCCATGAGTCTTGTATCTGGGTGAAGGCAGTTTATATCGAAGCCGATAGCACCCGGCGAGATTATTCCCTCGTCTGCATCGAAAGCCGCAACGCCGCCTACGGGGAAGCCGTAGCCTTCATGGCCGTCAGGCATCACGAGCACATCACCCGCAAGTCCCGGAAGTGTTGCCGCATTTGCTGCCTGCCTTAGGGTCATATCCCCCTTCATTTTCTCAAGCATCTCCGCTGTCGTATAAACAGTCACGGCCGCATTCATGCCTGCCTCTTTGTTCAGGCCCATCCTGAATTTTACATCAGATATCCTTTCCATATCCATTGAATTGACCTCGATGCTTGTAAGTCTGGCCTCGTCTAACCGACGTGAGCATTAAAAACGAAAGTATTATATATGGGTTAAACGACATATATAAATATGCCTTTCGATGTATCTAAATGCTGCAGGGATGGCAGAGCCTGGTCAAATGCGGCAGACTCAAGATCTGTTGGCTTAGGCCTACGAGAGTTCAATGCATTCGAGCAAATCTCTCTCCCTGCATGCTTTGTTAAGGTGTGTTCATGAAAAGTGTTAAGAAAAGAAGTGCAAAAAAAACGGCGAAGGTTTCCAGGCAAGCCAAGACTAAGAAATCAACCTCAAAGGTAAAAAGGCTGAACAGGCTCATGGCCAAGGTAAAGCAGGCGAAGGTGAGGGATAAGGTCATGTTTGAGCTGCAGCACTATCCCCAGAGCGAGGAGTTCACAAGCTCTGCAGCATGCGCTATGATGGTACTTAAGCAGATCAACCCGGGGTTCAAGCTCAGGAAGGAGAGCGAATACGAGATATGGCAGGATGCCGTAAGCGGCAGCGTCTGGCACGGCTCAAAGTACGGCATAGCCTATGCCTTGGCAAAGCGCGGAGCCAGGGTAGGCATAATCAGCAATACGAAGGACGAGGGCTATGACAAGAAGATGGCGGTTTACGAGAATGTCAATATCGATACACTCGTTGCATCATATAACGAGGTAAAATCAAAGGCTGCAGGCTTTGATGTAGGAGAAGAATTCGGTGCTGTATCATTGCAGCTCATAAAAAAGGCCCTCTCGGCAAACTGCATACCCATAGTACTCATAGATGCAAACATGATAAACACATACCTTGAATCGTCGCCCCACTGGATAGTGGTCAAGGGCTATGACAGTGATGCATTCTACATAAATGACCCGTATTCAGACAGCACCGTAACCATAGAGGCAGAGGCCTTCAAGGGTGCTCTCGGCTTCGAAAACAACCTGCATATGGTCTTCTCTGATGCAAGATCGTACAACGTCACAAAGCCTGTGAAGAAATAGGCGTCATCTTATAACGCCAATATTTCTGTAGAAGTGAATGACGCCACTGCTTGAAAAGGTATCCAAGTCTTTTCTAATTCTTCTGCGCCTGCCTTTTATGGCCTTCAAAAGAAGAGAGGGCATACTCTTCTCATTGCCGATGCTGCACATGCGCTTTATGCTGTTTGGTATCGGAGAACTCTCTGAGAGCACAACAGGCGTGCCCAGCGCAAGGCTTTCGAGCACTATTATTCCAAGGCCCTCCCTTTCCGAGGTGTGGAGTACCGCCCTTGACCTTATTATTTCCCTGTACAGCTTCGCCTTGTCCTTATAGAAAGGCCTGAGCTCCACGCGCCCTGAAAGCCGCAGCCTTCTTATCAGCGCCTCAGCCTTCTGCCTTTCTACGCCTTCGCCTATTATCAGAGCCTTTATGCCATTGTCAATGTCTGCTGCCTTTCTGACTATGCCGAGCCACTTGTCAAGCCTCTTCTCCTTTATCAGCCTTCCTGCAAAGATTACCCTTTTAACGCTGCCGCGCTGCCGCTTATTTGCAGCTATGGCGCTTCTTATTTCTTCTCCATCGATTATCGGTGCAAATATGCGTATCTGCCTTTTCTGGATGCCAAGAGCCTCAAGCCTTGCCGCGATTTCTTCAGAATTCGCTACGTACGTGGCATTCTTGCATATAAGCGCAGCGTTTGAATAGGCCGAGGCAATAAATCCGAATATGCCAAGATATTCAGACCAGTATTTCTTGTTCCAGACTTCATCTACTCTTATTATAAGCCTGCAGCCTCTTAATCTACAGTAGGCCCTTACAATGGGAAGATGCAGGATTGGGAAGGCGTCTGTTATCACTGCATTGAAGCTGTGGCCGAACAGCTCAAGGCTCCTGAGTGCGAAGAAGAGTGCTTCGCGTATAGAGCGCCTGCCGTGCCTGTATACTGTGTGCTCATAGGCCCTTCCCAATGCATGATACTCAACGTTTTGGTATGAGAATCTATGCAGCATGCCCCTCCATCTCAGCGTAAAGAAGTGCACATCGAGCCCGGCCTTTGCAAGCTCCCTAGACTCATGGCCGAATATCTGCTCTATGCCTCCCTTGTGCCATGGATACGGAATGTCATAAACAAACGCTATTCTCATATCGTCACGCGTTGCCAGGCATGCATGCTAACCCCTGCTTTCTATGAGCCTTCTTATGCCTTCTTCGAGCGTTACCCTTGCCCTGAATCCTATAAGCCTTTCAGCCTTTGATACGTCCGCCTTTGTCTCCATGACATAGTTCTTTACGTCCATATTTACATATTCCGGTTCTATCCTCTTGCCCAGCATCGAGTTTAGCATATCAACGGTTTCATTAAGCGAGTAGTTCCTGCCTGTGCCTACGTTAAGCACCTCGAAGCCCTTCACCTTTGCTGCGAGCCTTAGCGCCTCAACCACATCATCCACAAACACAAAGTCACGCCTCTGCGTTCCGTCACCGTATATCACGGGCTTCTTGTCCTTTTGCATGAGCCAAAGGAACTGTGTCACAAGGTTGGCATACTCCTTCTTCGCCTCTTCATGCATGCCGTATACTGAGAAGAAGCGCATCGCAGCCGTGCTTGTGCCGTAAAGCCTGTGATAAAGCTCCGAGAGCCTTTCCGCATAGATTCTGCCCTCTGTATAATAATCCGCAACCTTTGGCACGATGTCCTCGCGCTGCGGCGGCTCTATGCCGTTGTATATGGAAGAGGTTGATGCAAAGACGAGCATGCATTCATTCTTCCTTGCATATTCAAGCACATTTATTATGCCCTCAACGACCTCATTAAGCAGGTTAGGATTCTCCTTGTACATGGGCGAAGACGAGTACATCCCCAGGTGGAATACAATGTCTGCATCTATGCCATGCCTGTCTATGTCCTTGGAGTCATCCTTTATAAGCTTTACATTGCCGCTCTTAAGCGCCTCCTCAAGATTGAGCTCGCTTCCAGTATGCATATTGTCTATAACGTATACCTTATTCTCTTGCGCAAGGCTCTCCACAAGGTTGCTCCCTATGAAGCCTGCGCCTCCGGTTACTATTATCTCCATGCCCTCTATATCATGCATTCAAAAACCCGCTGAGTATCTATCTCGGCATACAGTTAAAAATTTTCCCATCATGACCTCTGCTGTGCTTAATTCCGCACCTTTCCTCGACTCAGGTCTGCAGATATCTCTTCAATGTCCTTTATTGAGTCTACAGCACGAAGGTAAGAGCGCCTGAACTTCGTATACCCTAGCATTCTTCTCTTTGCGAGAAGCGGGAATGTGGCCTTTTCCATGTCGCCCTTTCTAGGCAGGTACCTGAAGATTGTGCTGCCCATAAGGTATATGCCCGCATTCCTCCAGTAAGTCTTCAGTACAGGCTTCTCCTCAAAGCCAAGCACCTTGCGCCCACCTGTCTTTATAACGCCATACTGGCTGGTCAATGGCGTAAGCGAGATGTTGGCTGTGTCCCTCCCAAGCCTCATCTTCCTTATGTCAATATTAGTTATTATGTCACCTACGCTTACCAGGAATTCCCCATCAAGCAGATCCTTTGCATTCCTCAATGCGCCTCCTGTGCCAAGGGGCTCATTCTCTTCAGAGTACTCTATGCTGACATTCCATCTTGAGCCAGTTCCTATATGTTTCTTAAGCCTGCTTCCGAGATAGCCTGATGAAACTACAAACTCATTTATGCCAAAGCCCCTAAGCCACGCTATCTGCCATTCTATTATCGGCCTGCCCCCCACCCTGATCAATGGCTTCGGGATACGCTCTGTGATGGGCATGAGCCTCAGGCCCCTGCCGCCTGCAAGTATGAACGCCTTCATGCCTAGTCACCTACGTATATTATCCTGCTTCCTAGCGTTTCAAACTCGAAAGGCTCAGCCTTCAGTCCCAGGGCCTTCCTTATGGCCTCATGACTTCCGCGTGGCGCAAAGAAGAGCATGAAGCCCGAGCCTCCGGCCCCTATGAGCTTTCCGCCTGTCGCGCCATTCTCCATCGCAGCCTTGTAATAATTGTCTATGGCAGGGCTGCTTATGCCATCTGCCAATGTCCTTTTAATAAGCCAGTTCTCATGCAGGTACCTGCCTGTCTCGTCCCACCTGTTCTCCACAAGGCTTTTGAACATGCTGTATGCAAGATCGCGCATCCTGTCATATGATTCAAGGTGCATGCCTGCATCTTTCGACTGCCTTTCATGTATCTCTGCAGATCTTCTCTGGCTTCCTGTGTAAAGCAGGAGCAGATTGTCTTGCAGGTTTTTCCTGCTCTCCTCCTTCATTATAAGCGGGGTAGTCACAACGGTTTCATCCCTGTTGAACTCCATAAACTGTATGCCTCCAAGCGCAGCTATATACTGGTCCTGCTTGCCTCCAGGCTCCTTCAAAATGCCCCTTTCTATCCTTACCGCTTCCTCGGCAAGCTGCACTGCAGTTGCATATTCTCCCCTCCATGCATGGAGCGCATTAAGCAGGCCCACAAGGAAGGTGCTGCTCGATCCCATGCCTGTGCCTCCTGCAGGTATGTCTCCCATGCTCGTGATTTCTATGCCCCCGTCTATGTCAAGAAGCCTCAGCGCCTCCCTTACTGTAGGATGCATAAGCTGATCAACACTTTCAACGTTCTCTGTCCTGGAATAGCTTACGCGTATAGTGCTGTCAAACCTCCTGTGTACAGTCACGTATATGTATTTGTTTACTGCTGCCGAGATTACAGCGCCCGGGCCGCGCTCCTTGTAATACCTCCCTATGTCTGTGCCGCCTCCAACGAACGTTATGCGCAACGGCGTACGCGAAATGATTATAATCTTTTTTTCCATCAATATCGCCTTATGCTTCCTCATTTCTTATGATTTCCAATACCTCATTGAAATCGTCTGCATAAAAATCCCCCATGTATTTGCCCTGCCTGTTCCTGACCCTTATGGCCCTCATGCCTAAGTTCCTGGCCAGAAGCATATCAGCATCTTCGTCTCCTACAACAAAAGAGGTCTT
Organism: Microcaldota archaeon; assembly: GCA_021796295.1. Lineage (GTDB taxonomy): Archaea > Micrarchaeota > Micrarchaeia > Micrarchaeales > CABMGC01 > JAJYIA01. The sequence continues at coordinate 5,186 of JAJYIA010000011.1, read as the reverse complement.
TGCCAGTATGTCAAAATCCCTGAGAGCCTTCTCTACCATGCCTGTGTTCGGCTTCCTCATACGCGATGCCGCTTCAGGAAGATCAATGCAGTAGTATATTGCGTCAATTCTTCCCCCGTGCGCCTTTATCTCCCTCCTTATCTTTGCATGCATCCTCTCAAGGTCGTCTATGGTGAAATAGCCTCTTGCTACGCCTGACTGGTTCGTGATTATTATGATATAATGGGTTTTCGAGAGCTCGGCAAGAGGCCCGAATATATCCTGATAGAGCACTATCTCGTCTTCATTTTTGCAGTAGGGGCAATTGCGGTTTAGGGTGCCGTCTCTGTCAAGGAAAATAGCAGGCTTCATAGCATATCATCTGCTATTTTTGAGAGCAAATGTCCTATTGCTATATGTGCTTCTTGTATTATTGGGGTTTCCTCGCTGTCTACGCGTATCATGACCTGCGCAATTCCGTTAAGAGCGCCGCCGCTCCTGCCCGTAAGCGCAACAGTGAGGCAGCCCAGCTCGCCCGCCTTTCTTATTGCATTGACAATATTCTGCGAGTTGCCGCTTGTCGAGATGCCTATTACTATATCGCCTCCATGAGCTAACGCTTCTATCTGCCTTTCGAATATCTTGTCATAGCTGTAGTCGTTGCCTATGGCTGTGAGCACCGATGTGTTTGTGCTTAAGGCAATTGCAGGGTATGCCCTTCTCTCCTTCTTGAACCTGCCTACGAACTCAGCTGCGATGTGCTGCGCATCCGCAGCGCTGCCGCCATTGCCCATCAGTATAAGCTTCTTTCCCTCAAGCATCCCTTTCCCTATCTCCCTGCCTAGATCATACAGCCTTTCTGCATCTATGTTTGACCTCGCCCTGTTACCCTCTGCAATATACTCTATTATCTCATCCATCTCCAACCAACCACCCTACATGTGCATTATCCGCATACTGCTTTCAATGTTGCCTATTTAGCATACTGCTGAAATCCCTCATGAATAGGGCCTCGCTGTATCTGCCTTCTATCTCCTTACTTATACGACACTTCATTTTTATATATGCTTGCCTTTTTTCCGCATGAAGCCTGCTGTATTCAATGACGGCCCTAGCGAACGCCTCTGTGTCAAATGGCCTTATAAGCCTGCCCTGGAAGCCCTTCTTCATTATGTCAACAGGGCCCTGCACCCTGAATGCAACCGCAGGAAGCCCATATCTCTGCGCTTCAAGCAGCGTAAGCCCCGGAGTTTCATACCTGGAAGGGAATATGAAGAGATCTGCAGATTTATACTCTTTAAGAAGCTCATTGTCATTAACGAAGCCCCTCCATACGATTCTGCCTTTATGCCTTTTCACGAGCCTCTTTATTATCTCTGAGTCTTCGCCGTTTCCTACTACATGCATCTCTATATGGGAATTATTCCTGAGCACCATGCCTGCTATCTTCTCAAGCATATCAAGCCCCTTCTGGTGCGAAGTAAGCCTGCCTACAAAAAGCACCCTGAATCTATCAAGTCTGCGCCGCTCTCTTTTACCCCTCTTCGGCGTATACAGGAAGTGCCTTATATAATAGAATCTACCCCTGTAGCCATGCGAAAGCAGCGATTTTTCCTGCGTTTCTGTCTGCACATGTACTTCTCCAATATATCTGAGCAGCGGCATCTGAATTGCTGCAGAAAGCCATACTGAGAGCCTCTCTAATGCTCCTCCGTAAGGCCTTTCCCTCATAAGCAGCGGATTATGCATGCCTATTATGTACCTTTTGCCCATGCGCTTCGCATAGAGGAGCGAGCAGAGAAGCACAAAGGGATTCATTCCCATCTGGTATACAATGTCAGAGCCTTCTACGATCCTGCCAATGGCCTTTATACCCTTCATACCCGGGATCATCATTCTGAAGCTCATTTCTGAAACGCCTACTCCTATGCTTCTGCATGTTATGTCCTCAACATGCACGCCATTCAGGGCATAGCTTCTGGGCAGCTTCTTCCTTGCGTTTTCCCATTCTTCCTCGCTTCCCGAAGCAGGGTTCAAAATCGTTATGTCAAAGCGCTTCCTGAGCCTTGAAGATACCTCGAGCACCCACCTCTCGCCTCCCCCGAACCACCTGAGGTTATTTGCGACTATGGTGACCTTTTTTTTAGCGCGGCGCTCTCTCATTCCCATTCCTCCTTTCTAGTACTTCCGCATCATCGCCTTTATGCCCTCTCTTACCTCTGTGAGCCTGTAGTCCCCTATAAGGGTGTGTAGCCTTCTTGTATCTGCAATGGTAAGGTGCTGGTAGCTTGAGAGCGGATTCGGCATATGGGCCTTAGCTGCCGCGTCTATAATATCTGCAATCTCCTCATATGAAATCGCAGAGCCTGTGCCCACATTATACACGGCATAGCTGCCCTTTCCAAGCGCCATAATGGTTATTCTGGCGGCATCAGCCACGCTTATGAAGTCGCGCCTCTGCGTTCCGTCTCCGTATACTACAAGCTTCTCCCTCTTCCTGCTTGACTTAAGGAACTGCGATATAATGCTTGCATAGTTGCCCTTCTCATTCTCGTCCTCTCCGTATACGTTAAAGAAGCGCAGGCCTGTAGCGGCTATTTTGCCTGTATCTCTATAGGACCCGGCCGTCATTTCATTCATGAGTTTCGTCTTCGCATAGTGGTTTCCCTGCCTTTTTATATCAATGTCTGATTCCTCTGAAAAGCCGCTCTCTTTCAGGTAAACCGCTGCGCTTGATGCATATACAATTTTTTTACACCCTGAATCGACTGCAGCGTCAAGTACATTCAGGAATCCCATCACATTTATGTCATAGCTTTCGCGCATATCCCTCTCGAATTCAACATTGGAGGTTATTGCTGCAAGGTGTATGACATAACTGACTCCGTCCAGTGCCTTTCTGATCCTATCGGCATCGCGTATGTCGCACTTCACGAATTCCATATGCGAGTAACCCGTCCCGCTCCTGTCTATTCCGATCACATCATAGCCGCTCTTCAGGGCTTCGCTAACCACATGCCTGCCTATAAAGCCCGAGGCCCCGGTTACTGCAATCCTGCCTTTTCCCTCAGACATAATAATCCATTACGCATATTCATTTACATAATCCTGCTTCATAATCCTTTGCCTTTCTGAGCCTTTTCGGCTCTGTATTTTGACCTTAAGAGATTTATAAGGAGCGGAGTATCCTGGGGTTTATCTCCATATTCTCTCTGCAGCCTTTTTACTACTTCAGGTCTGTAAAGCTCCAGGAATTTAACAATACCAACGCTGTATATTATCTTTGCAATTTCAAAATTCTCAATGCCTTCCCTGGTCTTCCTAGTCCTTTTGATTTCACAGGCTTTGCGGCACGCCTCGGGAAAGGCCCTAAGAACACCTCCATATTTCTTAAGGGTTATGTAGTGCATTATATTGTGCATAAGGAAATACGCAAAATAATCGAAGTTGCTTATCTCCTGGTCTGGCTTCCTCCTCGCGAGAGTTTCATACACCTTAAGCAGCTTCGTTGCCAATGCAGCATTGCCATACATCGATGCATACTCTGCGATTACCTTATTGTAATGTGCATATGAGAAGCGGTTGAAGATCTCCATTTTCATATAATCCTTGCCGCGGCTGTGCACCTTAAGTTCTTCTTTGTGGTCTATATAATATCTGCTGTCCATCTGCTCCGGCCTGCCTTCCACAATGCCCTGCGCGTGGAGTATGCCCATAAACCTTATTTTGCCCTTTCTGAAGAGCTTAGTCTGCCATGTAAAGCCCTCATGCACATTATTGACCACGTATTCGTATCTGCGTATGGCATATGCATCACATCTGCTTTTACCGATTATCATGTGCAGATCGCGCTTGAAATCCTCATTCATGCGTTCATCAGTGTCTATGGACAGGATCCAGTCGCTTTTGCAGAGCCCTATGGCCCATGGCTTAAACAGCTCTATAATGCCCAGAGAGATGTTTTTGTATACGCGCAGCTTCTTCAGCCTAAGCGCCTTCTTCTCTTTAATAAGCATCATGTGCTGCCCCTTTTTCGATGAATCTATGTTCACGATTTCGTCCACGAACGGATAAAGATCCCTGATCAGGTCTATGGCGTTTTCCGCATCGTCATGCGAGAAGAGAAGCAACGCTACGGTAGCCCTGGTTTTTTTAGCTATTCCACCTGAATCATGCGCTTTAACGCTGTGCATTTCTAGTCACATGCCAAATTATCCTAGTATTATCTGTAAATCTGTAAACATTTAATTCAAGCCTAATAAATAAAAATGTGCCGTAATACGCTTCGGGTCGCTGTGCTCTTCCCTATATTTCATATCCCGCCAATGAAAGTGATTTTCGTGAATCGAATGAAACATTTAAATTCATATGTGTTGCAAGTAATCTGGTTAGTTGATGGGCAGGGCGGCAGGATATATTTACAGTGCGCTTTTTTTTGCATCGGCAGCCATAATTTCAGCAGGAATTCTAGGTGCGCAGAGCACAGGCACCAGCGCTTTTCATGCTGCTAGTATGACCACATTTTCAAATCCCGGCCCTTCCATATGCAACTACAGCACCTCAGAAATACAGTCCCTGAGCTACTCTCAGGTCAGTGCAATCCTTAACGGCGTGACTGTAACCCAGGTGAGTGTACCGTGTGTAAACCGGTTCGTAGAGAATCTGACCACAACTCAAATAAACCACATTAATGCCAGTGTACTTTCAAATATACTTGACAATTATGTAGCGTATTCAAACGATGAAATCGCCACCTACGGTTCTGACATCACGTCCAATGTGTCGTCTGTGAATGTATCACTGAGCAGTACCTCAAATATAAGTCTGTCAACGGCTGGTCTTCTTGCTGTGCTGCGTAACCACATTGACCTGAATGCGAACACCATTTCACAGCTCCTTCTCCAGCAGAGCTATGTGACAAGCGTAGAAAGCGTGCCTATGTCTGTAATAGTGGATATGCTTAAGAATGGCAACTCCATGACTATCGGTGATGTAGCAAGCAACATTCTTGCATATGAGCCCTCTTTAATATACGGCATACCTAAAGAAACCCTAGCAAAGCTGCTGGAGAACAGCACCTCACTGAATACCCAAGACCTCATAAGCCTTATCGAGGCTAATGCCCCCCCGACCATTGCAGGGATTCCCGTGCAGCAGCTCATTCAGGTACTTCAGAGCTATAATTATAATTTAAAAGGGCCTGTTGA
>JAJYIA010000010.1 GCA_021796295.1 Microcaldota archaeon | reverse complement strand
TATTACTGACCTCTCTAAGCTCTACTTGGACTGTTTTTTTTGCTCTTGTTTTAAGTGCCATTTTATCACAGTATAATTGCGTCTTGGTTCATATATAAAGGTTGTCTTTAGGCAGGCGGAAGGCTTATAAAGGGTCATCCTAAGAGTTTCTTTCTCGTATCTTTGTTCACTCTGAATTTCTTACTATCTCGTACTTTTCTCTTGAGGTCTAGGATAGTCCTTTTCGGTATCTTCAATCTCCTCGCTTCGCCTAACGTTATACCCGTTATTCTATCCATTATCCGAGCCATTACTTTGTCGTCGTATTCTACGTAATTCTCATCATCTAGGCCGATTACTTCTGTTTCGTCTATGTAATTGGACTCCTTTCCGATGTAAAAAACATCGTTTTTGAGATTTGGGGTCTTACCACAACTTATTGGGCAATCACAGGACTTTTTATAGTAATCTTTTTTCTGCTCTGTTGGATAAAGGGCGTTTCGCACTACAGCTTCCTAAGATCGCTGAGCGCCTTGAGATACTTCTCCTTCTCAAACATTGACCTCTTTTCGTGCATGAAGACGCTGTCATTTATGCTGTCAAGCTTTTTCTGCATAACCTTTGAAGGCACCGAGCCATTGAGCTTCTCCTCAAGCGTTATGCCCTTCTCCATCTCGTCTTCTGTATTCCTCCGCTCATGCCTGTAGTTTATGTAATGGGCTTCGGCCTCGCGTCTAAGCACAGCCTCGCTGTTGAGCCTGAGAATAGCGCTGGCAAGAAGAGGGGTACTTATGACTGCAGCAATGAGCACATCCCCCAGCAGCTTCTTATCGCGCAGAGCCTTTTTTATTTTTTCATGATATTTCAGCATTCAACTACCTAATGTTACAGATATGTATAGGCATTTCTCCTTTAAATGCCTTGTGCATCGCTTTTTTATATACTATGGTCGCCATAAGATACCTTTCTTGAAGGTAATGCAGAGTATCTACAGAGGTTTACGACGAAGAGAAAATAGAACCTGCCTCCTCTGCAGGTCTTGTCTGTATTTAAAAAGATAAGTTCTTAGATGTTAAGTTCCTATACGGAATTGGTAGTTCAATGGTTTCAGGAGAGATTTTTGGCATAATGCTTGTGACAATAATAGCTGCAGTCATTGCATCAGCATATTTTTACTATGCATATAATACGGCGTCTCTGAGCCTGAACAATGCAAACAGCAGGCTTTCAAATGCCACTTCGCAGATGAAGCTTTACAGGCAGCAGCTTGCAGCTATGAATCTGAGTAACCTTTCATACACGCAGGACTATGGCTTCAATCTGAATGCCAGCATCTATGTTTATACTAGCAGCTTCTCCTACCTTAAGAATGGCTTATATTACAACTGTACGCAGCAGAAAATAGTAAACGGTACATTCGCATTAAATGTAAGTTCCGGATCTATGAGCAATGGAACCATGCATAACATAACACTGAATGTGCCACACAATGGATATCTTGTAATCAACTTTTCAGCAAGCCAAAATGGGAGAGCAACAGGTTCCCAAACGCCTATTGGACCGGAAGAGGCATACAACTATTCTCTCGGCCAAGACGTTTATTACCCTGTATGCGCACGCAAGATATACTATGAGCAATACCCATACTATAATGAGAGTACATCTGAAACATACTCAAGCTATTCGGTAAACATGTCCATCAATGAGGAGAACGTGACCAATATATTGATTTCGAATTCAACCTACTCTGGTGCATACGAGGCTATAGGCACAATAACCGCAGGAATGCCTGAGCTGGTGCCTGTACTTAGGGGAAAAGTGCTGCTCATCATTAAAAATTCAAACCCTGTTCCTGTGGCGGTGCATCTCAGAATAAAATACGTGACCTAAGAGTAGGGCAAAAAAGGCCTTTTACCTGTTCTCCTCAAGAAGAGAGAGCATATCTGCCTCCGTATGTGCAGGCTGCTTTACAAGAGGGCCGTTTTTCAGGGCTATGTCCATAGAGTCATAGGTCTGCCTATCCGTTTTGTAGAAGAGCCCTATGGGCAGCTTGGCGTAATCGCTTACAACGTCTTCAAGGGCCTTTGACATGGCCTTGCCGATGTCTGTATAATCGTGGCCTTCTGACTCGAGCTTGTAGACGCGCTGCCTGAACCAGTCGTAGGTATTGACTGTATTGAAGGTTACGCACGGGCTGAAGACATCGATGATGGAAAAGCCCTTGTGCTGTATGCCATTTTTTATCAATTCAGAGAGGTGCACAGGGTCTCCGGAAAAGCCGCGTGCAACATAGGTGGCACCGGTGCTGAGTGCAAGCGCCATCGGGTTCACAGGGTTTTCTATATTGCCGAAGGGTGTGGATTTGGTCTTGCGCCCGAGCATCGCAGTAGGAGAGGTCTGGCCTGTGGTAAGGCCGTAGGTCTCGTTATCCATGACTATATATGTCAGGTCTATGTTTCTCCTTGAGGCATGGACAAGATGTCCGACGCCTATGCCGTAGCCGTCGCCATCACCGCCTGTGGCTATTACTGTAAGTTTATCGTTTGCAAGCTTGACTCCGGTTGCAATGGGCAGTATCCTGCCGTGCAGGCCGTGTATGCCGTATGTGCTGAAGGGATGGGGCATTGCAGAGCTGCAGCCTATGCCTGAAACCATGACCATGTTGTGCCTCTCTATCTTAAGCTCATTCATGGCCTTTAGTATTGCGGCATTGACCCCAAAATCGCCGCATGCGGGGCACCAGATAGGCTTTACGCCTGATGTATAGGTATACTGCCTAGGTACGCTTTTCGCATCTTGCATAGGATCATGCCTTATGACTGTTAAGCATAAATAGAGCCTTCTCGGCTATCTCACTGCTTGTTATGGCCTCGCCGTCATACCTCAGTATCCTGCGTTCTATATCTATGCCGGTAGTGGCCTTTATCACATGCACCAGCTGCGCTGTATAGTTGCATTCCACATCAATCAGGGACTTGCCGGAGAGCAGGGCCTTCGTGCGCTCGCTGTCAAGGGGCATCAGGTAATTGAACGAGATAAGCCCGAAATCAAGGCCTTTCTGCTTAAGTATCTCTGCTGCTTCACGCACAGCCCCTGTGGATGAACCGAAGGTCACAAGGAAGTGCTTTGCGTCATCGTGCTCGATCTGCGGCACAAAGAGCGGCTCGCTCTTCAGCATGGTCTCTATCTTTCTCATGCGCTTGGAGTGCATCTTCCTTCTCATTTCAAGAGACGAGTCAAGGCCTGCGAAGGCGTCGCTTAAAAGGTCGCCATATTCGTCATGCTCGTCGCTGCCTGCTATGAACTCTCTGCCTGCAGTTCCAGGGATAGAGCGCGGAGAAATGCCGTCATCGGTTAGCAGGTAGCGCTTGAACCTTCCCTCTGCAGGGGTTTCTGAAATCTTGCCGCGGTCTATGCCTGCAAAGTCAAGATTGAAATTATTCACACTTTCAGCATGTTCAGAAAGGAGAAGGTCCATAAGTATGAGCACAGGACACTGGTAGCGTTCTGCAAGGTTGAATGCCTCTTTCGCGATATAGAAGGATTCCTCAACGCTCCTAGGAGCAACGACTATCCTTGGAAACTCGCCCTGTGATGCATGCATTACAAAGAGAAGGTCTGCCTGCTCGGTCTTTGTGGGAAGGCCCGTGCTTGGCCCTGTCCTCTGCGATTCTACGATGACTATCGGCACTTCAAGCATACCTGCAAGGCCCAAGCCCTCAACCATAAGTGAGAAGCCGCCGCCGCTTGTGCCGCACATGGCCCTTACGCCTGCGCTCGCAGCGCCTATAGTCATGTTCACGGCTGCAATTTCATCCTCGGTCTGCTTATAGAGCACGCCCTTGTTCTCATGTGCTGCGAACCAGTGCAGTATGCCGCTTGCAGGAGTCATAGGATATGCAGCATAGAACTTGCAATCCCCGGAATAGGAGCCTAAGGCAAGGGCCGTGTTGCCGTCAAGCACATACCTTGATATGCCGTCTGACTTAAGAGAATATGCAGTAGAAAGACCCCCGAAGCTGTAGCCCATGCTGGCTGCCTTTATGTTGTCGGCCACAACGCTGCCGCCCTTTCTTGAGAACATGCCCTCTATAACCTTATCGAATACTGAGATGTCAATGCCTAGCAGCTTAAGCACAGCACCTATGGCTATTACATTCCTCATTATAGGGTCGCCGCTTATCTTTATAGCGGTATCAAGAAGGGGAATGGCTATAAGCTTATTATTCTGAAGCCCGTCAGGCTTTACCTTTGTAGGGTCATATATGACTATTGCGTTGTTGCTGAGGCGGCTTTTCTGGTTCGCTATGGCGTCCTGGTTGAGCGCTATGAGCACATCGGCGGTATCGCCGTGCGTGTTAAGCGCGGCATCGCCTATACGCACCTGGTACCAGACATGGCCGCCTCTTATAATGGACTGGTAGCCGCGGTATCCGAAGACATGAAGTCCTGACTTTGCCGCAACCTTCATAAGCAGGGCGCCGCTTGACTCGATCCCGTCGCCGTTGGCGCCGGCAATTCTTACAGTAACGCTTGTCATATTACGCACTCGGGCATAAATTGGCCTGATGGAATAGGTATATCAATTAAGCTTATAATGGTATTTGTAGCATTCAACGTATGTCGTTTGCCGTAACTGCATTTATAGATACAAGTGGCAATAAGTGAATATAAGGATGGTATTATGCCTGATGAAAAGGATATGATAAAGAATGTAGCCGAGGGAAAAATGCAGCTGCATGAGGTTGAAAGGCATGCAAGCCCTGCGGATTCGGCTAGGATACGCAGGCTGGGCCTGGAGTCTCTTGCATCTGTAAAGCTGGAGAGCATAGGCTCTGCAGGCCTTGACTACGGCTCTATACTCAACAGGAATGCTGAGAACGTCATAGGCGGGATAACAATACCGGTAGGGGTGGCAGGACCCCTGACTGTCAGAGGCAGATATGCAAAGGGCACATTCTATGTGCCCATGGCAACAACAGAGGGCGCGCTTATAGCAAGCGTCAACCGGGGCATGAAGGCCGTAAGCCTCAGCGGCGGTGCAAATGCGTTGGTCATAAAGGACGCGATGGCCAGGGCGCCGCTTTTTGAGCTTGAGAATATAGGCGATGTGAGAGACTTCCTTGTGTGGACAGAGAGCAACTTCGCTGCAATAAAGAGCCGTGCTGAAGAGAAGTCGGAGCACAGCAGGCTTGTGGGCATTGTGCCGTTCGTTACAGGCAACAACGTATGGCTCAGGCTCTCATTTGAGACAGGCGACGCAATGGGCATGAACATGGTAACAATAGCCGCAGAGGCTGCATCAGGCTATATAGAAGAGGCTTTCAAAAAGGCGCGGTGCGTAGCCGTCACGGGAAACATGTGCTCGGACAAGAAGGAATCGCTTGTAAACAGCCTTATGGGAAGGGGCAAGAGCGTAGTGGCCGAGGCCCTTATAAAGAGGGATGTTGTGGAGAGCGTGCTGAGGACAACGCCGGAGGGGTTGAACAACACCAACATAAAGAAGAACCTTCTAGGAAGCGCCAGGGCAGGAAGCACAAAGTACAACGGCCACTATGCGAATATCGTTGCCGCAATATTTGCGGCTACTGGCCAGGACCTTGCGCAGGTTGTAGAGAGCAGCAGCGGCTATACGTGGTGCGAAGTGAGAAATGACGGCCTTTACATAAGCGCGACAATGCCCTCTCTGGAGATAGGCACAGTCGGCGGAGGCACAGGACTTCCCGCTCAGAAGGAGGCCCTTTCGCTCCTTGGCGTTGCAGGAGGCGGGAAACCCGTAGGATCAAACGCACTCAAATTCGCAGAGATAATCGCCTCGGCAGTGCTTGCCGGAGAGCTAAATCTCCTTGCGGCGCTTTCGAGCAGGGATCTTGGCAAGGCCCACCAAAGGCTGGGCAGGGGAAGGAAATAGCGCATTTCAGTATTGCGATGAGAAATAGGAGAGGCAGCAAAAGCTGCCTCAGTTCCTGGGTGCGCCAACATTGGTTGGCAGATATATAATGCATGTATAGATTTATATATCTTTCTACTAAGGTAAATATTCTAATAATAAAGTATAAATATTTTACTTTAGTAACCTAACCTCGCCACGTCTGACCTAACGTAGGACTATTTCTATTGCCCGTGGCATGTTTTCATTGATTGAAATGAAAAACATTACGACGCCACTGGGCGGTATAGCATCGATTGACAAAGTAGAAAAAGAATACGGTCTCATAACGGAACTTTTTTCCAACATAGGCGAATCGAAGGATTTCGTTGGGAGGTGAAAGTGCATCTGAACAACAGACTCACCCACAGCGTATCTGTACTCCAGATTCCCAACCTGATAGACCCGGAGGTTTTGCCATATTTTGGTCTAGAAAAAGTATCTGACAGGTCACTCAACAGGACAGTTGGGGCTATCGAGATACGCTCCGGTTATCACAACATTGCCCAAATGAGTTCAGTAACATAGGGTTATATAGCTTGAGTTTCAAATAGAATCTATGCAGAAGACGGTATATGGAATACTTGCTGTCATAGTAATGGTAGCGATTGCTGTGGTAGTCTTTTATATGCTAAACAACTCTCCTCCCTCACCGATTTACTATTCCAGTAAGAATGCGACAAATCTAACTAATGGTATAAACAATTTTGCTTTTAAGGTATATTCGGAGCTAAACACAGAATCTAACAATGAATCTACTAACATTTTCTTTTCGCCATTTTCTGTATACACAGCTATGTCAATGGTGGCAGTGGGAGCCGGTGGCAATACGGCTTCACAGATTCACAATGTATTGAGCCTTTCACCAAACTCGTCAGATAACCACGCAGGGTTTGGGTTGTTATTTAGTAGTATCAATGCTCATGGAACTGGATATAATCTTTCAACTGCTGATTCTGTATGGGTTGAAAAGAATTTCCCAATTAATCAAGGGTTTACAAAAAATCTCTCCGTTTACTACTTTGCATCTTCATATTCAGCCGATTTTGTTAATGATGCTTCAGGAGAAATAACAGATATTAACAATTGGGTTTCAAATAAAACAGATAGCAAGATTACTGGTTTAATTCCGCCTGATGGTTTAGATTCTAGAACAGTCTTAGTTCTTGTTAATGCGATATACTTCAAGGGAAAGTGGTTACAAGAATTTAATAAAAATATTACACATTCAGAACCATTTTATATTTCACCATATCAAACAACAAACGTTTCTATGATGTATTCGGAATTAAATAACGCTTCTTATTATGGTAATAGCAATTATCAAGCTCTGGAAATGGACTATGCAGGAGGAAATCTATCGATGCTTATATTATTGCCTAATCAAACCAGTCTTTCGCAAGCAGAGGCAGATTTCTCACCTACTGAAATAAATAACATTAGTTCTAAGCTTGTGAAACAAAAGGTAGATGTTTGGCTCCCTAGATTTAATATTACTCAATCTGAGGACATGAAGGATCTGCTAGAATCACTCGGTATTCAAGATGCATTTAACCCAAATGTAGCCAATTTTTCTGGTATAAGTTCAAGTGAAGGTCTTTCAATTTCTCATGTTTACCATAAAGCTTACATTCAAGTAAATGAGTCAGGGACTACAGCAGCAGCCGCAACAGGGGCTGTTGCTATTCCAGCAATCGCAGTTATTAGACCGAATATTCCTCAGTTCGATGCAAACCACCCATTCATTTTCTTCATAATAGAAAAGCATACTAGAACAATCTTATTTATGGGAAGATTGGCGAGTCCAAATAGTTCAAAATAGCTCCATATTTAAGATAGCAGATGGATTAATGTGTTAATATAGTCAATGACATAAATAATGACCTATATCTAAGCTAAACTTCTTGGTCCTGTAGTATTTCGTAACGGCCTCCTTGAAATCGGGGTAGGTGTCGTAAATCCTGTTTCCCGATATGTCGCCTTTGCCTTGCCTCCAACACTCTTCCACCGGATTCAACTCTGGAGCCGCGGTAGGCAACGATACAATCCGCATGCAATCTTTGTTTCTTCGGGCATACGCCATCACATCCTTATCCGTATGAAACCCTGCCTTGTCCCATATCAAGACGAATTTCCCAAGCCTATTCTTAATAACCTAACTTCGCCAGTTCGGATTAGCCCATTGTCTTGATCCAATTCGCCATTTGGGGTTTTTACCACATCATCTGTTTCCTGTCAGGCCTCTTGTCTCTCGAATAGCCATATTCTGCGACCCCCGCATCTTTTCCTTCGAAGTACGATGACGAGAAATCAGCGATCTGATCGGGGTCGATGAGATTGTGCTCTTTCAGCTTCTGTTGGTACCTGTCCAATAATACAGGGAAGGTCTTTCCTATCCTCTCCACGGTCCTGTATAGGGATCTTTCAGACATGCCTCCCTTTATCCCAAGGAGTTCAAACTTCTCCTCCGAAGAGGTTGGTATTATCTGGCGTACCGATACTGTATCCTCTATCCTGTTGCACAGGAGGAGTTTTGTTGCGCCGATGAAGTTCTTCGACCTTCCGCCGCTTTTACCAAAAATGGCAGAAATCAGACCCAAATCTTTTTCTACTTTGTCTACTACAGCTATACTGCCTAAAGGCATGGTTACGTTGTTTTTCATGTTATCAATGAAAATACGTAACCTACCTTAAAGGTTCAATGTGGCGAAGTTAGGCTGCTAAGAAGATCTCACGTATTAGCATATGTGTATCTTCTTGCAGCAACAGTTATAGAATTTATGATACAGCAAGAAAGGTTTGGAGAGACCTGCAACGGGTAATCGACGACAACAAGAGGTATGGCAAATGCAATAGGGCTTCACAGGAGGCTTGTCCGCTGCATCCTTAGCGTCCTTGATACAGTCGGGCTTATCCATATAGCATGACAGCTCTCGGTTTTTCTACGGCTGAACCCGCCCAAAATGCTTATATATCTGGATTGCAGCATATACTATTGAGTAAGGGTCAGAGGCATTAGTATATAAACGGCATGGGAGAACATGGAGAATAAGAGTAAGCGGAGCAATAAAGAAGCTACCACGAGCGATGCCAGAGTAATAGGAGACATAAGGAAGAGTGCATTTGAAAAGAGGGAGGAGATGCTTTTGCTCAGGGAGCAGAATAGGGTACTGGATGCTGAGAATGAGAGGCTTCGCAAGCACATAGATGAACTGCAAAATCTTATAAGAAAGGATGCGCTTACAATGCTTGGAAACAATGAGTCCTACAGAGAGGACATAGCAAAGATGATAGCTCTGCATATAAGGGAGTGGAAGGCGCATGCAGCGAGGCCGCTCAGCCTTGTTGTTATAGACGGAGACGGCCTGAAATTGATAAACGATACATACGGCCATGAAGCAGGAGACGAAGCCATAAGGGAACTGGCCGGAGGCATAAGTAATACCATAAGAAGCTCAGATTTGGCATATAGGAGAGGAAAAGGAGCAGATGAGTTTGTAATAATCCTTGAGGATGCAGACAGCGCAGCGGCAAAAACCTTTATAGGCAGGCTCTATGAGAACTTCAAGATAAGATTTTCGGCAGGCAGTGCAAGCCTCTTTGAGGACGTAATAGCTGAATCGCCTAGCTCTATGAGCGCGGAAATGCTTGAGAATATGGGTTCGACCTCTGAACAGAGGCACATAGGCGATGCCCTTTTTAATGAGGCAGAGAGGAGGATGTACATAGCAAAGGACCTGCGCAAAAAAGGAGCAGAATAATAGGCTTTTCCTCAAAAGCAATAAATACATGCAATGCCATATCTACACAGCGATGTGCGGCGCTATGGTGCATTCATGTATGAGGGCATGAAGGAATGGATTCTCTCTGAAGAACTTCTCTCTAGGATAGAGTATGTTCTCAGGGATGAGGCAGTAGAGGTGCTGCGCAAAGAGGTAAAGGCCGGACACATAACTATAAACGGCAAACTCCCTGTACTCAATGAGAGTGATGGAGACAGAACGGAACTCTTTGTCATAAAAAGGCTTATAGGGGAGAGGCAGACAATGAGGGAGAAGTATGCTGCCTATCTTGAAAAAACGTCAGGAAAGGAGCACGATGCAGAAGGCATGCGTGAAATACAAGAACTCAGAAGGTTCGTCGATGCCGTTGAGAGGCTTGCCACGCTCGAGGGGCTTGCCGAGGTATTCAATAAATGGTCTGAGAGCATTTCAGACAGCATGAAAGGCAGTATGAGGGACATTATAGAAACCACAGCGTATATGAATCAGGACAGGCTTGGCGCGCTCAGACTTATTCTTATAGAGAAGGCCTTTCTGGAGAGCATATGGATGGAGAAGGAAGAGATGGATTTGCTTAAGGGCGTTGCCGGTAATTCGAATGGAAGGGCATAGATACAGGATAGGCTACCATGTCTCCACTGCTGGAAGTCTTAGCCTGGCGTTTGACAGGGCCAGAGCACTGGGATGCACAAGCATGCAGATCTTCATGAGCAATCCGAGGGGCTGGCTTATAAAAATACCGATAAAGGAAGACATAGCGGCATTCAGGGGCAAATCCTCAGAGACGGGCATAAGCCCTGTTTTCGCGCACATGCCGTATCTACCGAACCTTGCTTCGCCGCGAGAAGCGGTAAGGAAGAGATCTATAGATGCGCTCAGGCATACCATGAAGCTCGCAAATATGCTAGGTGTGGGTTATGTCGTTGCGCACCTGGGCAGCCACCTGGGAGAAGGCATGCGCATAGGCATAAGGAATGTCATAGACTCGGTCCAGGCAGCAATTGGGAATTCAAAATGCAGGCTGCTGCTTGAGAACCAGGCAGGGCAGAGGAACAGCGTGGGCTCAAGCCCTGATGAGCTCATGGAGATATATGAAGGCATAAGCTCAAAGGACGTAGGCTTTTGCATTGACACCTGTCATATCTTTGCAACGGGCTATGACATAAGAAGGCCGGAGGTCATGGATGGCATAAGGAAGACAATAGGCATGGGGAGAATAGGGCTTTTCCACCTTAATGACGCAAAATACGGCCTTGGCTCAAGAAAGGACAGGCATGCAAATATAGGCTACGGCTTTATAGGCAGCGAGGGCTTCAGAAGCTTCCTGGGATACAGAAACATAAGGGAAAAGCCCTTTATACTTGAAACCCCAAGAAACGGAACAATAAGCGCAGAGGAGGAGCTTAATGTTGCCATACGCCTCTTCAATGAAGCTCTGACCTGACCATTTCAGGACTCTCGAGGCTCTTCCGCAGCTTCTCTACTGCTTCGCTCAATATCTGCTGCACCCTCTGTTTGCTGATATGAAAATAGAATCCTATCTCTTCAAGCGTCAGCGAATCACGCTTGAGATCCTGCGCATTGCCAATAATCTTGTTGATACTGCCTTTTTCAGGAGTATCGGCTTCAGCATACGGTATAAGGACGCGAAGCCGCAATACAGGCTCCTCTTTGGATACGTCCTTTGTTGCAGCCTCAGGTGATAAGATACGGCTTATCATTAGAGAAAGACGACGCTTCTCTCCCTCTTCTATAACCTGGCCTTCCACATCAACGTCATTCGCTGCTATAATGTCTGAGAGATAGCTTCCGTTATGGCCCGGTGCTATGTAGTCAAGGGAAAGCACCTCGTTTTTAAGAAGGAGAAGCCTTGAGACTTTAGTCACATTCAGGCCTGTGCGGTGCGATAGCTCCTCCGGAGAAGGCGTAGTTCCGCTTTCATATTGCAGTCTTTCCTTCTCGCGCATAAGACTTTTCATCTCCTTGGCAGCGTATCCAGTCATCGTAGGGCCTGGGAAGTTCTTAATGACCCTTTCTATATTTCGCCTTATCCAGTACATGGCATATGTCGAGAACCTGACTCCCTTCTCAAAGTCGAACAGCTCAACCGCCCTAAAAAGGCCAAGGCTTCCTTCCTGGATAAGGTCTTCGAGCTCAAGGTTTTTCGTAGCGCCGATCCTGTGATATGCCACTACCCTGACAAGGCCCATATTGTCATCAAAGACTTTCTCCATTGCCTTTTTGTCTCCGTGCTTGGCCTTAAACAGCGTCTCGCCGTCTTCCTGCAGCTCAAAGCCCTTTTTCCACTTTGTATAGCGCTCCGCATCTACGTCTGACAATGCAGTCATATCAGGTGCAGAGGCATTGCCCCTCTCAAGAGTTAGCAATGCAAAGGCGCGCCTGTCGAAATCAGCAATGGCTCTTCTCTTCTCAGCACTGCTCTCTTTCATTCCTGGCATCGCAGGATCCGAGGGCATCTGCCTGCCCATGGCGCTTTGCATGCGGCCTGATGACATGATCAGCTTTTCATTCTCATCGCGAATGCGATCCTTGAAGTACATGCACAATCTACCTAGGGCAGGATGCGCCCAGTTAAGCATATATGATTTTCCAACTATATATATGCGTCAGATGCAATAGAGGCGCAGGAGGCATGGAATTCAGGGAAGAACTGGAATCGCTGAAGGAGCAGCTTAGATTTAGTGAAACGTTTGACGTGCCGCAAAGCTCCAAAAATATAGCGATAGCGGGCATGGGCGGTTCTGGCATAGCAGCAAAGCTCTTTCAGGAGCTGTATTCCGATGTGCCGATATACACTATAGACGATTATTCTGCACCTTCGTTCATAGGCGATGATACGCTCTTCATAGCGCTAAGCTATTCGGGCAATACAGAGGAAACGCTTGCTGCGCTTGAAGATGCAAAGAGAAGAGGCGCAAGGACTGCGGCGATAACATCAGGGGGAAAGCTTGAGTCTATGGCAGAGCAGGTGGTGAAGATACCGAAAGGGCTGCAGCCGAGGTCAGCGCTTGGTTATATGCTTATGCCCATGATAAGGGCATTCGGCGTATTCTCAGAGCCCGATATCGGCGAGGCGTATGACCTGCTCAAGGGCATTGATGGGAAGAACGATGGAGAAAGGCGCATGGCCGAGGAGATAGCATCAGGGAACTGCATTCCAGTGATATACGGAATTGCGCCGTACAGGCCCGTGGCGTACAGGTGGAAGACGCAGTTCAACGAAAATGCGAAGATACTTGCATATTCAAGCAGCTTTCCTGAGCTGAACCACAACGATACAATGGCCCTCAGAGATACATACAGGAAGGATGAATTCTATTTCATTGTATTGTCAAACGAGAGAAGGCATGAGACAATGCGCAGGGTGCCCATAACAGAGAGGATAACGAATACAGAATTCAGGATAGTAAGCGCTGAGGGCGTCTCTGAGCTCAGCAGAATGCTCGGGCTTGTGCACAGAGGCGATTATGTATCATACCACCTCGCAGGGCTGATGAACAGGGACCCCAAGGACGTAGGCTGCATAGAGGATCTGAAAAGGGAATTAGATAAATGATGCTGCATCCTGCTTCTCTATAGAATTAATGAACCTCTGTTTGGATCTGCCTTTCGTATATTCTTTTATAAGTTCTATGCTATCAAGAATACGCTTGGGAAAAACGTCTGCGTCGTCTTTCATAGGATCTACACGGCTTCTTTGAGCAGACATATCATGGAGGCACAGTGACTTCTCAAGTAGGTTCATTTTTCCTATTGTATGGCATTGTATGCACTGTTTACCTACGGCTTTAGTCTCTTTATTGCATTTATCGCTATTGGGTCTGAAATAACGTAACTATCATCTTGCTTTTTTTCTACAATTCCAAGTTTTACTAAAGTCTGTAATAAGGAGTTCAATACTGTATCTGACACGCTCCCGGCCTTAGACTCAACGTATGCTTTAATAACGCCCCACGTGTTAAATCCCTCTACAATTGACTTAAGTATATAAATATACCTCTTTCTCGAACGTGCTATTAATGTTTCAATTTCTTTTAAAGTGAGTTCCGAACCTTCTTTAAATACCTGCTCAATTGCTTTCCCATGTTCCATGTTCTTTATAGTTCTGAAGTATCCATAATATGTTAGCCATCCACTAATACCATCTAGATTCTTTATTGTATCTTCTAATTCGTCATTGCTTATGTTTTTACCCGCTTCTTTGAAGCCATGTCTAAGGAAGGCTATCCCTTCCCCTTTTGTAAATCTATTCAGATATATCTCATTCCTGAACCTTCCGTATAATGGGGCGTCAGTATCCTCATATCTTAGGAACTCTTTTAACATTCCAGCTTCACTTCCAGTAAGGATAAAAGTTATGTGTGAGAGATTATCAACTCCCCACGCAACTATGCCATCATACCGTACTTTACCACCATATCTAAGATACTGTGCTTCGTCCAGCGCTATAATAAAAATTAGTTTTCTGGATTTACACCATTCATTTATCTCTTTAAGTAAGTCTGGCAACCTGAAATCGGCATCCAAATCTATGTTTGCATACTCACCGATTTTCTCAGCAAACTTAACAAATTCCTTTAAGATTACATTATAAAGCACTTTCATTGGCACTGAACCGCTGACATGATAAATCTCCTTCATATCCAATAGTATGTATGGATATTCTCGCTTATTCAAGAATGAATGTATAAGGCTGGTCTTTCCTACCCTCCTTAAACCATATATTATTATCAGGCGTTCCCCATTTTTCAGCGACGATGATAGCGATTCTAGTTCCGTTTTTCTATCGTAAAGGTCTTCGACGTTTTCTTTTGGATTTAGGTCAAATAACACTAATACACCTATTAGTTACTAATAGTGGTATTAGTAAAATATAAAAGCCTTTGCAATTAGCACAGAAACTTCTCAGGAAAGGGAGTTCCTACTATGTTAATTCCTCCGACCTAGCGGCAAGAGCCGCAGGGTCAGAATAATGGTATCGGTTATTCATCTATCACCATGTGCCTATTTAAATTTCAGTAGTTGGCCATTTTTCGTCGTGAATTGACACTGCAAGAGTTCCTTATAGCCCTACGCTAAAGTTTTTCGGAACGAAAGTATCATAGATTTTTACTTCCAATAAGAAGTGGCGACAGTTGTGTTGGAAGAAGACGAACCTCTCTTTCGTAAAAATGCAAAAGAGTGCCCTTCCACGGGCTAAAGCCCATGGCTTCCCCTAAGGAGGACAAATCCTCGCTACGCTCGGATTTAGCTTCTCCTGGCCATTCATCCCTCAGCTGAAGCTGAGGGCTTTCTGGTCTGCAAATGTTAAAATCTAGGAAAAGTTATGGCTTAAAATCTATAAGCCTTTAGGTTTTTCTTGCAATAACTTTGTCAAAGCCGTATATCAATATTTGTTTCACATTAAGTGCCCTTATTTGGACCGTGTTCACGGTTTTTCCATTGTACAATAATACGCCGTCTTCCGTCTTAAAACGATTTACAAAATATTTTATAGTCCTCATATACTCCTCTTTCAGCGTTCCTGAAGCTTTGATTTCGATCGGGATAATTTTCTTTCGGTCAATTAATAAAGCATCAATCTCCTTTTGCCCCTCCCTCCAGTATCTCTTTACGCCCAACCTGGATATCAGTAGTGTCTCTAAAACTTTACCTTTTTCAAGTGAAGGATTCTGAGGCAGGGCAAGTGATATGTCATATGGATATACTCGCCTCAACTTCCTGGATTCTGAAAGCGTAGATGGCCTGTAGTTCTTTATTATTCGTATAAGCTTGGAGAACTCAAGCATGTATATATGCCTCTCAACTTCTTGTTTCCTTTTAGCCAATGACTTTGAAAGAGAATCGACGTTTAATATCATGCCTGGTTCGGAGAAAAACAGCTCTACAAGAGAGTTTAGCAATGGCACATCAACCTTTCCGAATTCGCGTAATAAGTCCTGGCTTATAATCTTTGCAACAACGCTTTCG
The DNA here is from genome assembly GCA_021796295.1 of Microcaldota archaeon. Classification (GTDB taxonomy): domain Archaea; phylum Micrarchaeota; class Micrarchaeia; order Micrarchaeales; family CABMGC01; genus JAJYIA01. The sequence continues at coordinate 6,764 of JAJYIA010000010.1, read as the reverse complement.
TGTATATATTCGTATATTATCTTTTGATCATCGATTTTTGCCAATTCTGGAAACGGTTTTTTGATATAAGCATCTAATTCCATACTTATTTTATCTTCATACAACTTGAGGTTGTCTATCTCTTTACCATGTCTCAATATATAGTATTCAACCAAAGACAAAACAGGAACATCTACTAGAAAATGCCTTCCTGCAAGGCTGTCCATAGCCCTCTTTTCTAATTGTAAAGATGCAGATCCAGAAACTACATAAGTTATGTTAGGAAACGAGTCATAGAGCAGTTTTACCTGCGCACCCCAATTGTTCAGTATTTGTATCTCATCCAGAAATAAACATATCCTGTCCTTTTTCCAATCTATGCCTGTAATCTTTTGATACTCGTTTAGTATAGACACTATTTCTGCTGAACCGTAGTCAAATGTAAAATAAATAATGTTAAGAGAATTCACTTTCTTGGACAATTCATCAATAAGCTGGTACATTATTGTTGATTTACCCACTCTCCTCAGGCCTGTAAGTACAATAACTTCTTTGTATCTGGTAAGCTTATTGTACACTTCTTCAAAAACAGGTCGCCTATACTCTTTAACCAATTCCTTCTTTACCTTTCCCGATACCCACCAATCATTGAGCAGTTTTAATGCCTCTTCTACTTCCATATTAGTACATTTAGGGAACGGATATTTATACTTTTCGTTCCCAATAGGAACGAATCTGGAGGCACAGGGAATCGAACCCAGACCCTCACCGTGTAAGGGTGATGTCCTACCATTAGACTATGCCTCCGCCTACCTTTTGCTGTGCTTCCTGCAGAACCTGTTTATCCTGTCTATGGCAGAGGCCATGACGTATTCCGGGGCAAGGGCCACTATGCGTATATGGTCAGCAATGCCGAAGCCGCTGCCCCTTGTGATGTGCACGGCCTCTTCCTTAAGTAGCTTCTGCTCGAATTCCCTGTCGTTTTCGAATTTGAGCCTCTTCATATCCAGCTTGGGGAAGAGATAGAATGCGCCTCTGGGAAGTACAGTATGCATATATTCGCTCTCATTTATAAGCCTTGAGGCGTTGTTTATGCGCCTGGCTATCTCGGTCGTCATGCGCGAGACGGAAATCTCGTGCTCATGCTCATTAAGGATGCCCTCGGCTACTGCATACTCGGCAGGGGTGCTGGCTGAGAGTCGCAGAGTTGACATGGCCCTTAGCCTTGATTTGATGGAAAGAGAGACACTGTCGCTGCCAGGCACTATTGCAAAGCCGATCCTGAAACCAGTGGCGCTGAAGACCTTCGAGGCGCCATTGAGTATTATGTAAGGTATGCCCTTTGCCACCTCGGAGATGCTTGTGAAATGTGCGCCGTTGTAGACTATCTCGTCGTATATTTCATCTGATATCAGGACAAGTCCGTAATCCTTTGCAAGCTCTGCGATCTCCCTGAGCAGAGACCTTTCCATCACTGAACCGGTAGGGTTGTTCGGGTTATTCACGATGAGATATTTCATGCGCTTCCCGGCCCTGAGCCTTTTCCTAAGGCCCTCTATATCTGCTGACCATCCTGATTCCTCGTCGTAATCCCCAAGGATGCCTTTTCCCATGCAGAACTCAAGCGATGGAAGGTACTGCGGGTAGTAGGGCCTGAAGAGAACCCCAGAATCGCGGGGATTTACAAGTATTGAATTGGTTAACATTATTGCCTCGCTTACCCCCTGCGTTATTATTATGTCATCTATATCGGAATCAAGCCTGTAGAGCCTGCGCTGCCTTTCAGAAACAGCATGGCGAAGCCTGCTTAAGCCAACAGGATCTGAGTAATGGGTCATGCCCTGCTGCAGTGCCTTAGTGAATGCGTTAACTATGTATTGCGGGGTCTGAAAATAGACTGCAGGATCTCCGAGATTAAGCTTGACAACGGTCTTGCCTGATTTCTCCATGCTTTTTACAATGGCGTCATCCTCGTGTATTGCACTTATCACATACCTGCTCCGCAGCGAAAGTACTTCGTCCATGCACATCATGCTCCGCATATAGGTAATGCACTATGGGTTTTATAGCTTTTTTCCTAGGATTTTACACTAGGATTCTGCGGCCTCGGGTTTCTTCCCGGCAAGAACCGCGTCTTCTATGATATACGTGCCGTACGTGCCTTCCCAGGCCTTCCTTGCGCTCCTGACAAGGATGCGCCTTGAAAAGAGGGGTGCATCAAGAACAAAAGACTCGGCCTCGCCCCCCTCGAAGAGCATGTTTATACCGTAGTGCCTGTTCAGCTCCGCAAGCTTTTTTATAAGCCCGTCGTCTATGCGCCTTCCTAGAAGCGATTCGTCCATTCCTTCAGCTGAGACTGAGGTGATTATGGCCTCGTAATCACGCGAGAGAGTATTGAGCTCTTCGTACGGGTCGATGTGCCAGAGCGGGGCCACAGACTCTATGCCGAGCCTTGAGGCTATGCTGTTTATCCTCTCTGACTGATACCTGCTGTAGGTTGCGCCTGTGACAAGAACCCTGACATTGTTTGACGTAAATGCCTTTTCGAGATCGAGAAGCTCCTCCTCCTTTCTGCCTTCAGTGCTGAAGAAGGCCTGCCGTATGCCCATGCTCTCAGCCTGCAGCGCTGTAATCCCGGTATTCGGGTAATGGAACATGAAGCTGTGCTGGTTTTTTGACTCCATAGTTATAAGGAGGTCTATCTTTATTCCGAGGCCCATGGCCCTATGCAGTGCAAGAGTAGAATCCTTGCCCCCGCTGAAGAGGCAGGCGTTTGACATCACGACACCTTCGCAAGCCTCTTCTTCACGTGCTTAAGTGCAGAGAACATGTCGCGCTCCAATTCCTCAAGGCGCATTGATATGTATCTTGACTGGGAGTTAAGGCCAGGTATAACAACATAGTCAAGCGCATTGACGCGGCGCTTTGTCTTCTCGATCTCGATGACGAGCCTTTTCAGGCCCTGCTCGCGCTGGGCCACGTCGAGTATGGCGTTAACAGCATCTGAGAATGTGGTTTTTATATCTTCAACTGCTACGCTTTCTGATATAAGGCTTTCATAGCCTGCTCCTCCGGAATTTGGGTTTTTCTCTATCTCGGGTACCTTGACGCCCATCACATTCTTTATGCTTATGCCTATGGGCTTGACCTCCTTTGCATGCAGGGCTGAGCTTTCAAGCTCGAAATTACCCACATAGGAGGAGGATATAGCCATTACCTTGTAGGCCTCACTGAGCAGCTTATAAAGGTATTCGCGGTCCTTGCCAGACTGCTTCAGAAGCTTGAGGAATTCAAGCACTATGACCTCGCGCTTCTTCTTGAGGATATCATAGCCGCGGCGCGCTGTCCTTGACCTGCGCTTCGTCTCGATGAGGTTCATGCGTGTGGGGTTGATCCTCTGCATCATTCTCCCTTCTTATCAGTTTTATAATACTTCTTTATGTACTCTGACTTGACCCTTGTCAGCTCAGATTCAGGCAGCATGGAGAGAAGGTCCCAGCCTATTGAAAGCGTTTCATCGATGCTCCTCTCTTCATTGAAACCCTGCTGTATGAAGCGGCTTTCGAATGCCTCTCCGAAATTGAGGTAGCGCCTGTCGCTCTCGCTCAGGGCCTCTGCGCCCACTATAGAACTGAGGCTTTTTGCATCCTGCGCCCTTGCATATGCGCCATAGAGCTGGTCTGCAACCCCCCTGTGGTCTTCGCGCGTCTTGCCCGCGCCTATGCCGTTGTTCATGAGCCTTGAGAGGGAGCCCAGCGGGTTTATAGGCGGATATATGTTCTTGTTGTAAAGGGCCCTGCTGAGGAACATCTGGCCCTCTGTTATGTAGCCGGTGAGGTCTGGTATTGGATGTGTCACGTCGTCGCTGGGCATTGAGAGTATGTTAAGCTGGGTTATGCTGCCCTTCCTGCCCCTGATGACGCCTGCGCGCTCATATATGCTTGCAAGGTCCGTATACATGTACCCGGGGTAGCCCCTTCTTCCAGGGACTTCTTCCCTTGCGCTCGAAAGTTCCCTGAGCGCTTCTGCATAGTTTGTCATGTCGTTGAGTATCACGAGCACATGCATCTGCTTCTCGTATGCGAGGAACTCGGCAGTGGTAAGGGCGAGCCTCGGTGTGAGTATGCGCTCTATGCTTGGGTCGTCTGCAAGGTTTATGAACGCAACAGTTCTGTTCAGCGCTCCTGTCTTCCTGAATTCCTCTATGAAATACTGGGCATCGTCATATGTGATGCCTATGCCTGCAAAGACCACTGCAAAACTTTCGCTCTTGTTCTTGACCTTCGCCTGCCTTGTTATCTGCGCTGCGAGCTCGTTGTGCGGAAGGCCAGAGCCTGAGAAGAGGGGAAGCTTCTGGCCCCTTACAAGGGTGTTGAGGCCGTCGATCGTTGAGATGCCGGTCTCTATGAAGTCGCTGGGCATAGTCCTTGAGACAGGGTTTATGGGTTCGCCGTTTATATCGCGCTTCTCCTCGTATGTGGTTGCAGGTCCATTGTCTTTAGGCCTGCCCTGGCCGTCGAAGATCCTGCCGAGCATGCCATCGCCTACGCCAACGCTGAACGTCTCGCCCAAGAAGCTTACAGACGTGGTATCGACGTCTATGCCGTTCGTCGGCCCGAAGACCTGGACAACGGCGTTCCTCTCGCTCGTATCAAGCACCTGCCCTATCTTGTATTCGCTGTTCTGCATGCGTATCCTCACGATCTCGTTATATGCTGCATTTGCAACCTTTCCGACAACGACGAGAGGGCCTGCGACGCTCTCTATAGTGCTATATTCAACCTTGAATCTCATCTATTCACCTTTCATCTTCTGATCGGCCTCAAGCTCTGCCGAGACCTCTTCGCTTATGAGCGCATTGAACTCAGATGCAGCTTTTGACTTTATGCCTTTAACCTCAGCCTCAATCTCAGACTCTTTGACCCATTTAAGCCTTGATATGGCTTCTTTCACCTTCATCGCAGTTATCTTGTCTGCGCTCACGCCCCTCTTCACTGCGTTTGAGGCTCCGGAGGAGAAGCTTATGATCGCATCCAGCATTTCAGACTGCTTCTTCAGGCTCGTGTAGCCGTCGACATCATCGAATGCGCTCTGCCTCAGGTAGTCCTCGCGGAGCATCCTTCCTATGTCAAGCAGTATGCGCTCGGAATCGGGAAGTGCATCTTCGCCGACGAGCTGGACTATGTCCTTGAGCTCGGACTCGCGCTGCAGCAGCCTCATCGCCTCTTTTCTGTTGGACACGAAGCCCTCTCCCACATTTTTGAGGTACCACTTCTCGAGAGCATCGAGATAGAGGGAATAGCTGCTGAGCCAGTTTATGGCAGGGAAGTGTCTTGAGGACGCAAGCGCCGCATCGAGAGACCAGAATGACTTGACAACGCGCAGTGTGCCCTGCGACACCGGTTCGGAGATGTCTCCGCCAGGAGGCGAAACGGCTCCTATAAGCGTTATCGAGCCTGTGCCGTGGCCAAGGGCCTCGACCATGCCGCTGCGCTCATAATACTCGGCTAGCCTCTTTGGCAGGTATGCGGGATAGCCTTCCTCGCCAGGCATCTCCTCGAGCCTTGCTGATATTTCGCGCATGGCCTCTGCCCATCTTGAGGTTGAGTCGGCCATGACTGCAACGCTGTAGCCCATGTCCCTGAAGTATTCGGCTATGGTTATGCCTGTATATATGCTGGCCTCCCTCGCGGCCACGGGCATGTTTGACGTGTTTGCAACGAGTATCGTCCTTTCCATGAGAGGCCTTCCTGTCTTGGGGTCCTTAAGCTCGGGGAATTCAGTGAGTACATCGGTCATCTCGTTGCCGCGCTCCCCGCAGCCTACGTACACGACAATGTCGCTGTTTGCAAACTTTGCCAGCTGGTGCTGCGTTACAGTCTTTCCGGCACCGAATGGGCCTGGTATTGCCGCTGTGCCGCCCTTTGCTACAGGGAAGAATGTGTCAAGAACGCGCTGTCCTGTTATAAGCGGCTCGCTGCTTCTGAATTTCCTTATATATCTGGAAGGCAGCCTTACTGACCTTTTCTGCGACATGGTTATGGCTTTCTTCTTGCCGTTGTCATCCACATCCGCTATCTTATCATCTATGGTGAAGGTGCCTGATTTTATGCTGCGGAGCCTGCCGTTTACGCCGTAGGGCACCATTATATGGTGCTTTATCAGCACCGTCTCCTGGACATAGCCTATGATGCTTCCGGCAGAGACCTCTGCCCCGGCCTTTGCAGTGGCCACGAACTTCCATTTCCTCTTCTTGTCAAGAGGCTCGGCCTCAACACCCCTTGCTATGAATGCGCCGCTTTTCTTCTCTATTGCCTCTAGAGGGCGCTGTATGCCGTCGTATATCCTGCTCAGTATGCCTGGACCCAGCTCCACAGAGAGCGGCGAGCCTGTTGAAAAGACCTTTTCTCCAGGCCTGAGGCCCGTAGTATCCTCGTAGACCTGTATTACTGCGTCGCCTCCCCTGAGCTGTATAATCTCGCCTATAAGGCCGCTCTCGCCGACCTTGACAACATCATACATCCTGCTTCCGAGCATGTCCTTAGCTATGACAAGAGGCCCTGATACCCTTTTTATGACTCCCATGGTGATATCCTCCCACCGCTAAAGCGTGTGGGCTTCCCCTGCACTTGCAGGGTATGTTCTCAGTTCCTCGACAACTGCTCCATGTTGGAGTCTTACATTAACTCTCTGAGCGTTACTTCGGGCAAGTCCTGCCCTAGCTCTGTTGAGTATATTTATCGATGCGTTTACATCTCTGTCCAACCGCATGCCGCACCTGCCGC
>JAJYIA010000049.1 GCA_021796295.1 Microcaldota archaeon | reverse complement strand
AAAAGGAGATGCCTCTATCTAAAAGGGTTTACAGATGTGATTCGTGCCATCTGGAAATTGATAGGGATATAAACGCATCGATAAATATACTGCAAAAAGCAACTACCGTAGGGCATACGGGAAGTCAGGCTCGTGGAGGAGACGTAAGACCCACAGGGACAGTCTCCAATGAATCGAGAACTAATCCTGCAAACGCAGGGGAAGCCTACACGCTTTAGCGGCGAGAGTATGTCACAATGAGGAAAAGGCTTAATCTTGCGCCGATGCTCAAGCCCAAGAGCGTTGCAATAATAGGCGCGTCAAGGGTTCCAGGAAAGGTGGGCCATGTCATACTGCAGAATTACATACAGGGCGGCTATTCTGGCAGGCTTTATCTTGTCAACAGGAATGCCGACGAGATATTAGGCATTAAATCGTACAAGGGCATACTTGAGATAAGGAAGCCCATAGACCTGGCTGTGATAGCCATACCCGCAGAGGCCGTTCCTGCGGTGTTGGAGGAATGCGGAAAGGCAAAGGTCAGGACCGCTGTCGTTGTCAGCGGCGGCTTTGCTGAGGTCGGCAACACTGCGCTTCAGGACGAGCTGCCGAAAATAGCCGAGAGGTACGGCATGGCTGTGCTTGGCCCGAACTGCCTGGGCGTAATGGATCCAAGGTCAAGGGTTGACACGCTCTTCCTGCCCACATTCAAGCTCAGCAGGCCCCAGATAGGCGGAGTGAGCTTTGTGGCGCAGAGCGGTGCCGTAGGCAGCACCATACTCGACCTCATATCAGCAGAGGGATTCGGCCTTTCAAAGTTCATATCATACGGCAACGCAGCGCATGTTGACGAGGTTGATATACTTGAATACCTTATGGATGACCCGGAGACAAAGGTCATAGTGATGTATCTCGAGGGCGTAAAGCGCGGCCCTGAATTCATAGACATCGCCAGAAGGATAACAATGAAAAAGCCCGTTATAGTGCTGAAGGCAGGCAGGACGAGCGCAGGCATAGCGGCAGCGCACTCGCATACCGCTGCGCTTGCAGGCAGCTACGAGGCCCATGAGGCATTGTTCAGGCAGTTCGGCTTCACAATAGCAAACGACATAAAGGAGCTCCTCTATTATGCCAAGATATTCTATTCTGAGCCTGAGGCGAAAGGCAACAGGGTATGCATAATAACCAACGGCGGCGGCACCGGAGTACTTACTGCCGACGCGGTATCGTCTTCACGCCTGCTGAAACTCGGCGCCTTCTCCAGGGCCACTGAGGCAGCATTGAAAAAAACGATGCCAAGCATAGTCAACATAAGGAATCCCCTTGACCTGGCAGGCGATGCAGATCAGAAGCGCTACCGGGACGCGCTCTCAAGCATAGCACTCGATACCGGTATAGACATGATCATAGCCATAGCCCTGTTCCAGACCCCTGGAGGCGATTCTACCCTAGCCTCTGAGCTCATAAGCCTCAAGGAGAGCATAAACAAGCCCCTGATCGTAATAAGCATAGGCTCCCGCTTCACAGAGATGCACAAGATTATGATGGAGAGCGCAGGCCTTCCTGTATACGACTCGCCTTCAGCAGCAGCATTATCCCTCAGCGCGCTCATAGGTTATTCTGAGTACAGGAAAAGGCCGCGGCCATAGGAGATCTGAAAAGTGCGCTGCTGGCTATAGGCAGAGAATAGAAGCAGGGGCATTACGTCTAAGCCTTCAAACCGACATCTGCGCTCATATCTCTGGTTTCTTGGCCTTACTCCCATCTATAAAATCTATCGCATTCTTCAATACGTTCTCGCGCTTCTCATCAGAGCTAAGGATATCAAAAAGCAGCGAAGGGCTTATGCTCATGTCATATTTGTATGCCTCGAGCTTGCCCTTAAGTATTTTAATGCCGGAGTCGTTCACCGATACATTATCAAGCGTGCCGTTTCTGAGCCCGTCAAGCGAGGCCTTTGAGGTTATGGACTCCATGCCCTTTCTATCTATTTCTATTATCGCATTCTTCCCGTACCTGGCCGGGATGTCCTGCAGGTTAACATCTATATTCTTGAATCCATCCATGAGAAGGCCCCTGAGCACAAGCTTTATTATGGGCCTGTCCTCCCTTCCCGAAATGGTCTTCTCTACCCTTTCCATAATCGTATCCCTTACCTCTTTAGGGGTTTTTCCGCTTACATCGACATCAGCGAAGACGAGCCTTCTCGAGTTAATCTTTTCAAAAGAGAAGGTGTTCTGCGATGTGTCATATACGAAGAAGCCCTTCTCCTCCTGCTCCGCATCTTTCAGCTGCGTAAGCACAGTGCTACCGGGTATGAGAAAGGGCTTTCCGTGACATTCGCGCTCGACCCTGTTATGTATGTGGCCGTCTATATAGAGATCAAAGCCCTGAGGCAATTCCTCTATATTGATATAATCGTTGTCAAAAGGAAGAAGGTCGTGCACAGACTGGTGGAACATGAAGACATTGAACATGCCTTCTGCAGGTTTAGGATTCAGGCTGTGAAGCACCTCCCTGAAGCGTTCATCAGCTATGCCTCCTACCCCTGAAACCGCTATGCGCTCGCTTCCGTCATCCATGGCTATGACCGCCCTTGCCTGGCTTATGTCTACAAGCAAGCCCGCAAGCCCGAGCAGCTCCACTGCATGGGCAGCTCCCTCGCTGCGGCGTTCATGCGTGCCTGCTATCGCAAAAACAGGCACCCCTGTATAGGCCGCACCTCTCCCTTCAAAGCCTTCAACATGCGCCCTGAACTCCTTTTTTGAAAGATTTCTGAAGAGGTTTATCGCCTCGGCGAGCACCTCAGGCTTGGGGTGCCTGTAATCAAAGAGGTCCCCTGCTATAAGTATGGCGTCCGCACTCTGATAGGCCTTCTCAAGAGCCTCCGCAGCCTGGCTATACGAATCTGAGCTGAACCTCTCGTATCCCAGATGCAGGTCTGCGAGTATGGCAATCCTCATGTGCACCACAAAGAGTTGTAATGAATTTCTTTTATTGTAAGCCTATTTATTTATATTTAATTGAAGTTCAGATATACAATAAACTGCAGGGGAAAGCGGTGAGAATCCGCTGCTGTGCCGCAACTGTGATCCCGTTTTTCGGGTAAGCCAGAATGCCTGAATGCATAAGTAAGCCACGAGCATGGTAATATGTCTATAGAAAAAGATGTATATCCTTTAATTCGGGTGGGCAAGGAGCAGATGGCAAGCCGGCAAGGAGAGACCCTGCATAAATCCTGCGCAGGGTGTTTCCATTACCCAGCTGACTAAAGGCGATGGATCAGGGCCAAGCTCACTCAGGGCGCGGCTTGATGCCCATCTCTGTGACGGCGTGCCCCTTGCGCGAGAAAAAAAGTCAAGCGACTCATTCACCAAGAGAGAGCAAAGGCTCAAGGCTGATCTTGACTCTTTTATAAAATCAGAAGAAGCAAAGAGCATGCTTGAGAATGCTGCAACTGAAACGCACGATCCTGCAAGCATTGCAAAGGCCATAGAAGGCATGAGCGAGAAGGATACATTTGCCGCAGCTGAGCTGCTCTTCGCTATAGACGGCATTGCAGGATCTTCGATGCTTACAAAGGAGATGAAGGCAGCCAGCATACAGAAGCTTGCTTCGGATGAGTTCATTTCAAAATTGGGCATGCTTGACAAGGAGATCCAGTCATCGCTTCTGTATGAGGTCAGGCTTACTGAAAATGTCCATGCGCTTGCAGACGAGAGGCTTTTTACAGAAAGGGCCGCAGGCTTCTTCAACAGCCTTGGCACAGAGGCAGCGTCGGAGTGGTTCAACTCCATAGGCGTTACGGGCAATGTGGCACAGCTGACTTCAGGCAGGGTTACAGAAAGGGAGGTGGCCGCAGCCATAGGCGGAGACGGAAAGGTGTCGAGCGAGCTCTCATATGCCATAGGCACAACAAATGAGGCCGAAAAGCTAACAGAAAGGGATTTTCTGGGAGCGCTGCTTAAGCTTAACCCTTCCACGCGCGCTGATTTTCTATCAGGCATATGGGTAAGCGGAAATGTCTCAGGCCTTGCAAGCCCTGAAAGGGTGAACGAGGTTGCAAACGGCGCATCAGGCATATGGAAGGATCTTGTACGGAATGAAAGCAGCGACGCTGTCAAAGGCGAATCAAGGCGCATACTCTTTGCTCTTGCAGGGTCAGAAGAGCATAACCGCGGAGCCCTTCTCAATGTGCAGTTCCTGCTCAACAAAGGCTACGATGTCATATACGCAGGAAATGTTGAAAATGCCATGGAGGTCATACGCCCTGCCATGAAAATCAATGCAGACGCCATAGCATTCAGCGTGCCTGGCGAATCTGGCAGACAGACACTGAGCGATACAGCAGAAGGCCTGAGGAATATAGGCCGCGCTGATATAACCTTACTGGCAGGCGGCGCAGCAGAGTCCACTGCAGAAAGCCTGAGCCATACCGGAATAAAATTCTTCACAAGCGGCTCAACGCCAGGCGATGTGATCAATTTCCTGAATTCCACTGCAGTGAAAAGGCAGCAACCAGATCAGGACTTTACCATCTCCACTACGCATTCCAGCCATATATATGCACTGGCAGATAC
>JAJYIA010000009.1 GCA_021796295.1 Microcaldota archaeon | reverse complement strand
GCTTCGTGAGAGGCGCAGGCAGTGAAACTCCGACGATTCCGCCGTGGTTCTCGGAGCAGTTGCCGCTTACTTATGAACTGGCGTTGGAGATAGGCAGATTCAGGGAAACAATGGCAAACGCAGTCAAGGCTGAGCTCGGCAGGAAAAAAGGTTTATTCTCGAAGGGCATGCCCAAGCCTGGAAACCTAGGTTCAGAAGCGCTTGAAGCACTTCCTGCAGACCGGAACGCAAAGCTCTCGATATACTCATATTTTGCAGAGCAGTTGCTCTATGCAGGAGTAATACCCAACGACAGGCTTATTCTCGTAGAGGTAAGCAATGATGCTGAGGAAGAAAGAAGGCTTATCATCTTCCACACGCTCTACGGCAGGCGGGTCAACGATGCACTTTCAAGGATCGTTGCTATAAGGCTGGGGGAGATGTTTGAAAGAGACGTAGGCATCAGCATAGGCGACAACGGCTTTGTCATGTTTGTTGAAGACTCAGAGATAGGCAGCAAAGAGGCAGACAGGCTCATTAAAGGCCTAGGCAAGATAGATGCACGCACTCTTCTTGAGGAGAATATGCGCAGGAGTGAGATGATGAGGAGGCGCTTCAGGCACTGCGCAGCAAGAAGCTTCATGGTGCTCAGGAATTATAAGGGCAAGAAGATAAGCGTCAGGAAGCAGCAGATCAATTCACAGCTTATACTGAAAGCTGTTGAGGAGGGCTACCCGGATTTTCCCATACTCAGAGAGACCTATAGGGAGATCTTTGACGATGTAATGGATCTTCCAAGGGCCGAGGAGGTTATAAAGGGCATGGTAAGCGGCGCCATAGGCTATAAAATCATAGAAACAGATGTGCCGTCGCCGTTCTCACACACGATGATGACCCTTGGAGAAACCGATGTCATTATGATGAAGGACAGAAGAAAGCGCATAAGAAGGCTCCACAGGCAGGTAATGGAAAGGCTGAAGCGCATGGAGTGAATATATGAAGCTGGGCAAAGGCCTTGAAATGATCGAGGGGCTGCCTCTCCTGTACATAAAGAGGCTCAATGTGATAGCATGCTCCGACCTTCATCTGGGCTATGAAGGCGTGCTGGCAGGACGCGGCTCGTTCCTGCCCAAGGTCAATCTCAGAAACATAAAGAAAACAATTAAGGCAGGCATAGAGTCCTGCGGCGCCGATCGGATAATAATAGACGGCGACATCAAGAATGAATTCTCAGGCATACATGAGGATGAATTCAACGAGCTGAAGGAGCTTGTGGAATACCTTCGCAATGACCTGCAATTTAAGAGCATAATTCTGATAAAGGGCAACCACGACAACTTTGTTGACAGACTAGGAAAGCCGTTGGGCATAGAGATCTACAGGCAGGAGGCAACTGTAGAGGACATATTCTTTTTCCATGGAGAGGAGATGCCTTCCGAGAGCAAAGCAAGGCTGTTTGTCATGGGGCACATACATCCTGCCATAACGCTCTACAACAGCGTTGGCGGAAGGGAGAAGATGCGATGCTTTCTTTATGGGAAGACCAAGGAAGGCGCAGAATGCATAATACTGCCTGCAATGGGCTATTTTGCCGAGAGTGTAAGCGTTAATATTGAAGGCAGGGAAAATGTGAAAGAAATGTCCCCTATGCTTGATGGCTCAATTGACATTGATAAGATGTCAGCATTCTGTATCTCAGAAGGGGAAACGCTGAACTTCGGAAAGGTTGGCCTCCTCAGGGATGGGTTTTTCTGAGAGAGGAGCGCAGGGCTTTATCTGTGCCGTTGCTTAGCATATATGCCCGCATATACTCCTTGATCTCTGCCATAGAGCCCTTTAGAATCTGCCTTACACCCTCCCTTGATATGCCAAAATAAGATCCTATCTTCTCCATAGCCATAAGTCTTTCTCCGCTGCTCGACGTTGCATTTTTAATTTCCGAACTCTTTACTGCTTCTTGAATCTTTAAGTTTACGTTCCTCTCTTCACTGGTAATTGGATCAGGATATGGAATAAGGAAGCGCATGCGCATTACACCTTCGCACTTGGGCCTGGAAGGCCAGCCCCGATGTGCAGGATGAGAGAGATGCTTTAGGGCATTATTAAGCAGCATATTGCGTTCTTTGTTAAGCAACTCTTGCTCTGGACCTTTATCTCCTGAACGGACAAGATCATGCAGAGCGCTTTTATTGGCACTCGCAGGCGCATCTAAAGAAACCGTATCGAGCTTTGATTCGCGTATGTTGCTGACCCTTAGTTTAGAAATCTTCAATATTGAAGAGAGCTCTTTGGAGGTAGGCATGACGCCATTTTCAGCTATGTACTGTTCTGTCACCTTTTCAAGCCTGTTAATCTCATCAATACGGTATTCGGGGATCTTGATAATGCTGCGGTTTTTTGCAAAACGGCCGATTCTCTGCTTTATCCACGATACAGCGTATGAGGAAAAATGTATGTCACGTTCGAAGTTGAAGTTTTGTATAGCGACTAGGAGACCGATGCTGCCTTCCTGCATCAATTCCCCTATTTCTGTAGCGCCTGTGTTATACATCGAGGCCTCCTTTATAATTAATCCCATATTGCTTTTTACCACTTTATCTAATGCCACTTCGTCTCCAAGCTTTGCCTTGACAAGAAGTATGCCTGCCTTCTCCCGGAGTAGCTCGGGATCGCCTTTCCTGCCTTGGCGCAATACCCCTGATTCCCAGCTTTCGTATCTTTTTATATCAATATCTATGGCTGGCTTTTCTCCCCGGTACTTTGCAATGAATATTTCCAGCGCTCGCCTATCGAACTCCAGCTGGCTTTCCCTTTCTGCATGATGTTTTTGCATACGCATAGAATTAACACCTGTTTTTATCTTTGTATTATCCGGGCTTTGGATTGAGAATGCCCTCAGCTATGCATTCCTGTTTGCGTAAGGGATATCGTAGTTTGCGAAGACACCGAGATCTCTCATCTCCCTCTGCAGCTGATTCTCATGCATCAGCGAGTGGACCATTACTGCAAACGCAGGTATGACCGGATGCCTACTATCGAGAATATAAGTGTTATCATTGATGAACGCTTTAAAACTGCCGTAAGAGCCTATTCTTGCCCCTTTGTGGAATACTTCAACGACGCCATTTTCCAGATTGGCAGCCATTATCCTTCTTTCAGGAACCCTGCCGCCTGTCTCCACCCCTATGGTATCCCTGAAGGCGATCGGATACGAGGCTTTTGAATTGTATGCACTTAAACTGTATAATATAGGCTCCAGGACGATATCGAATGCTCCTGCACGCGCATGCTCTCCTTTGTTGGATTCATTATAATTTATGGCTATGCGGATTGGAGTATTATTAAGAAAATGCGGCGCATTGAGGAAAATCTGGCGCACAGGGATTTCAGCAGCTTCTAGGCCAAATGCTGATGCAATATGCGAAAGATTTCTTTTTATCTGATCGTTATAGCACCTTAGGTTCTCGTTATAGAAACTTGGAACAAGCAGCTTGCCATCATTTGTCGTAATGACTATCTCCTCAGTAGCCTCTTTTAGAACAGATGCAATTGGATCTGTTGCATTGCCTATTCCACTCTCAAGGCCTAGAGAGTCTGGCCAGACCTTTGTACCGCTGGAACGTATAGGTGCAATCAGGTAATTGTGCACCTCTGCTGTACGCCTGCTGATATGCCTGTCTAATGGGTTAACGCCATTGAAAAGTATTATGCTGCCCCCTCCCCAACCTGTATTCAGTATATGCACATCGTATCTGTTCTGGTCTGCGAAAGTAAGAGCCTCTGTAACTTTTTTTGGATCTGCTTCTGAATACCTTACTTCCTTAATTTCTTTTCCCAACGCGTCGTTTACTCTCAGGAGTGTTGCAAACGGATTATAATCCTTTACCATTATAGGGATATGGTTTCTGAAGTCTACCCTGTTTCTGCTTATAAAGATGTCTGAAATCAGCCTGAAGCTCTCGCCGTACTGCTTATAAGCCGGAACTGTGCTTTCTTTCTTTACAAACCTAAGGCTCATGGTACCACTATAAGATTCTTTGGCTTTAGAGATAATACATGTTTCTTGAGATATTTATATTTATCCACGGGCTTTTTCGGGCAGTGACCTTTTATGCAAACCGACATGGATACGGCAAAGAGATGCATATGCGGCTCCTCTGTCATTTTTGAGAATGACAGGGTATTGCTCATACGCCACAGAAAACTTGGGATATGGTTATATCCGGGAGGGCATGCGTCAGAAGGCGAAAACCCGCAGGAAACGGCAGTGAGGGAAACGAGGGAGGAGACAGGCTTAGATATACAGGTAATAGGAAGCAGTAATCTTATTTCTGGCGAGGCTGAGGAGCTTCCTAGACCTTTCACAATCATGAGTGAGAGGGTTAAGTACAGCACTGAAGTGCATCTCCATTTTGATATGGTGTATCTTGCTGTGCCGGAAAGCGGCAGCAGGTATATGCTGAATACGGAGGAAGCCGAAGCTATGAAGTGGTTTAGAGAGAGTGAGATAGATGGTCTTGACACCTTCGATAACGTAAAAAGCACGCTGCACAAAGCCTTTCAGGAATTCAGGAAGGCATATGGACAAGTATAAAAATGTTTGTCTGAAGAATATGATGTGGCTCTCCTTCGACATATGGGTTTACTTGTGTTACAATGGTAATTTACATTTATACAGACGGTGCATCAAGGGGAAATCCAGGCAGGAGCGCCTCGGGATTTCTTGCTGTAGATGAAAACGGGAGGAGGCTTTATGAGGAGAGCTTCTACAACGGCATAAAGACGAACAACGAGGCAGAGTATATTGCGCTTATAGGTGCTCTTAGAAAAGTTGCCAAGGGCTATGGCTACAGCGCTGAGCTTGTGATATATTCGGACAGCGAGCTTATGGTGAACCAGATAAGCGGCAGGTTCAGGGTAAGGAGGAGGCACCTTATAGAGCTCAATGAGGAGGTGCTTTCGCTATTGTCGAAGTTCAGCCGTTATGAGATAAAAAGCGTCGGGCGAGAGGAGGAGCACATAACCCATGTTGACAGGAACCTTAACAGGCTTCTTGACAAACTGCGGTAGAAACTCTGCCCTTGGCATATAATGATTATTCATCTTTGAGTATTCCTGATACGTACAACGCTACAGCCAGCGCGCTCAGACCTATCATTGACGCGCCTATGTAGCCCATTGCAGCGTAGGCGTTTATGCCTGCGGGGCTTATGAATGTATATGCAATGCCCCCGGCAAAGGAGAGCCAGCTGCCGCCTATGGCAAATATGCTTATAAGGACCTTTTTCCTTTTTGACCTAATGTAAAAGTCCATGGCCAGGATCGCGGCTGCTAGCGCAGGCATGGCGAAGAAGGCGAGGTCCTGGTGGAATGACATGTATATGGCGTCTGTAGCTGCGCCAGGCGCATTGGCTATGCCGCCCAGGGCGCCGTAGAAGGACTCGTGCATCTCTATCCAGTAGCCCAGGACCGGCACTGTAAGTATGGCTATGATCCATGTGGTAAGGACTGCTACCTTTGCAGGATTACGGCCGTAGACCTTTCTGTACCAGGGTCCTGCCATAGCCGCAAGTACAAAAAGGGCGCCGAGGCCGACCATGCCTGTAAGCAGGTCGTCGAAGGCTATGCCGTTTGCACCATTGGGCCCGGAGACAAACAGCGTAGGTATGGTGTAGCTGTAGAGGCCTGCGGCAACATATACTCCGGTCATTAGAATTACGCCTGCGGCGCTTATGGCAAGGCCTGAGCGCATAAGGAGTTTGGCCTTCCTGCCAAGCTTGGAATAGCCGAAATGCTGTGCTGCAAGGGCAATGATCCCTGCCATGAGGGCTACGGCCATTTCATGCGAATGGCTTCCGACGTTGTTTGCTGCAAACGTGGCCGCGTCAAGGCCCAGCCATGAGATGTAGCCGTTGAGCTGCCCTGGAAGCCCGCCGAACTGTATGACCCAGCCCCCGACATGACCCATCACAGCAGCTATGAGCGCCGATGCGACGCTCAGCGTAAGAAGGTAATATGGCATGCCTATCTTCCTGTAGCTCATGCCCGAGGCCCTCGGAGCGGTTATAAGGAAATAGAGAAGGACGAGGGCTATCTCATCCATAAGCATGAATGATATTATCTGTATCCATGTTGGCAGATCGTTCACAACGCCGAAGCCCGAAGACCCGATATAGCCGAAGTTTATAATGCCGCCTATGCCTCCGAGTAGTATGCCCAAGAGGGCGCTGTACCTTACTATCTGGCGCGCGTGGCCGCTTATGCTGCGGTTCTTGATCTTGAAAAGCTCTGCCACAAGAAGTGCGAGCGTGGCCACATATGCAATTAAAAGACTGTGCAGATACATGACTGCCCTGTAGTCCATAGACGCATAGGCGAGGTTGCCTGCTGAGCCGTGGTAGCCGAGGTTCGCAAACGGTATAGCAGCAGTAAAGATCACATCCCATGCGATTGCAAATGCAATAAGCTTGCGCTCAAGTGTTACCATAATCTCATCATATGTTAATCACGCCTATCCATAGAAGCAGTATGCCAATGAAATCAGCATAATAGTTGACTGCAGGCATCGAGGCTATGTAAAGGAAGCCTCCGGTGCTCATTATGAGTATGCCTGCGAATATTGAGAGTGTGCGTATGCGGCGCGTATCAATATAGTAGTAGAGAGAGCTTCCTGCAAGGATGAATGCGCCAGGTATGGTTATAAGAGATGAGGCAATGATTATAAGCGATGATACACTGCCAGATACAATGCCCTTTACAACGACTGAAGAAACGTTTGATGCAAGTACTGAATATGCAAGGAAGATTAGGGTGAGCACGGAGTATACCTTGTATGCGCGTATTGTGGTGTGATGCACAACCCTGCCCAGCACGCCTATGACAAGAAGGTTAACCATTGCAGCAGCAATGAAGAGATAAAGCCTTACAAGCAGACCTGTGCTTATGCCCATTGAAAAAAGGAGCTCGAGAAGCGTGTCTATGGAGAAGAGCCAGAAGGCTGCGCTAAGCCAGAGAAAGTGCTTGTGCCTGAAGCGCTTGTACTCAAACATCAGGTATAGTGCAAGGGGCAGGCTGAGCAGAAGCGTCAACACTGCAGCTATGTAGAGAGAAAAGAGCCCTAGTGACATAATTTTGATATGCAAAGTGCGTTTATATAGCTTTATGCTTTTTTATAAACTTGTTATAGAGTCTTGTATCCCTGCGTGATCTTCAAGAAGTTATATAAGGCACTGCATTCCATTATTCACAGGCGGCCTTTATATGGGGAAATTCTCCGATTACATAAGCCTTATGCAATTCAGAATACTTGCACTGCTTCTGCTTTCTGCACTGGCAGGGTTTGCAACGGTAAATGGCAGCCTCTCGCTTCGTTACATGCCTGCTCTTGCGTTTGTTGCTGCAGGGGTGCTTCTGGGCGGCATGGGCGCGGAGCTTTTGAACAAGATGCTTGAGATAGACATAGACAGGAAAATGCTAAGGACAAAGAGTAGGCCTAGCGTCACAGGCAGGGTAAGCAAGCTCGATGGCATAGCCTGGGGCGTGGCGCTCTCCTCGCTAGGCATAGCAGCAGGCGGCATGGCAGGCAGGCTTGCAGGGCTCATGATAGCGTTGGGCATAACCTTCTACGTGCTCGTATACACTGCGATGTTCAAGAGGAAAAGCAGGTTCAGCGTAATCATAGGCGGCTTGGCAGGCAGCTTCGGTGTATGGGCCGGGGCGGCTGCAGCAGGCATGCTTTCGCTCGAAAGCCTGGGCCTGGGCCTTCTTGTGCTTTTATGGATACCGGGTCATATATGGTCTCTTGCGCTCAGATACAGGAAGGATTACATAAGGGCGGGAGTGCCCATGCTCACTGCAGTTGAAAGCCCGGGAAAGGGAGCGAGGGTCATAGTTGCATCAAATATGATGATGGCGGCAGTCTCGCTGCTTCTCGTGCCGTTCTTCGGGATTTATTATGTGCTGATTATTTCAGTGCCGCTTGCAGCGATACTTTACCTAAGCTTCAGCGTTGCTGCAGGGCGTTCGTCTGTATGGACGCTGTTCAAGTTCTCGTCCCCTTACCTTGCATTTGTATTTCTTGCCGTAATTGCAGCCGCGTTTATACGATAGGGATCAGACCTGCTTTTCTATGAAGCGCTCCCGAAGCGCATTCAGCGACGAGAAGAATTCAGACATAAGCACATTTACATAGTACATGCCATGCCTTGTGACCTCAAAGCCGTTGTCGCCATGCCTTATGATGCCGAGGAGCCTCAGCGTTGCGAGCTCCTTTGCCACGGGCCCATACTCTTCAAGGGCTTCGCTGCTTATGCGCATGCCAAAGAGTGACATCAGAAGCCTGTACATGAGGTAATCCCTTTTCTTCAGCTTCATAAACCTTACAATCGGAAGCCTTGAAACTGAGACAAGCTGCGAGTATTTCTCAAGTGAAAACGTGTTCACGTATACAGCATCGCTAAGCAGGCTTATCGAGCCTGAGCCTATGCCTATGTATTCTGCATCGTTTATTATGTATTCGTCTGAAGATTCTCGATGCTTGTTGAAGCACCATGCACTTGATGCTGTATAGCCATTGTTGAGAAGCAGCTTAAGTATAAGATTATAGAATGCCGATTCACGGGGCCTTGATCTGGCAAGGGAGTAGTCCCTCATTTTTCGCTCCATAAGCGTATTCTTGTGCGGCCCAGGCATGAGCGGATAGAACGTCACCTGCTCTATGCCTGAATCTTTGAAAATGAGTATGTCATTCATGAATGAGGCTCTGCTCTGCGAAGGCAGGTTGAAGAGAAGGTCTATGCCTACGGTATTGAACCTGCCGCATGCGATGCTGAGCCTTTCAAGGGCCTCTGCAGGGCTGTAGCCATAGCGTCCCAGCTCCTTAAGCAATGAGTCGTCGAAGCTCTGTACGCCTACGGAAAGCCTTCGCACGCCTGCGCTCCTCAGTGTATTTACGCTTTCATCGCTTATCTCGTTCGGTGTACTCTCAACGTCTATGTACCTTATGTTGAATAAGGACCTAGCCTTGTCTATGAAAAGGGCAAGTTCATCGACCATGACTGTCGGGGTGCCTCCGCCAACATGCAGCGCGCTGAAACTGTAGCCTTTTTCCGCATAAAGCTCAAGCTCTCGTGAGATCTGCGCGTAGTAGGACTTCGCCCTGGCCTCGAGGAAGGAATACCTGTTGAACGAGCAGAAGGGACAGAGGCTCCTGCAGAAAGGAATGTGGGCATACAGGGGCAAGGCTTTAGGCCAGGCTTCACGGCTATCGTATGTGCCGTCTGAGCCTTCAAGGAGCATGATCTTCCCTGACACGCTTCTGGCAGCATATGCAAACGCGCCTGCCAGAATGCCTTCAAACATAAAAAACCCTGAGGGCTTTTGCTAGTTTATGGTTCCGTGCTCCTTTGTATAGAGCAGTATGTCGCTGTGCTTCCTCTGCATAGGGTTGGACCTCAGGCCGTATATGGCCCTTATGCCCTTCTGCAGCGCAAGCTCCACAAGCCTCTGTGTTATAACGCCGTCAAGAACTATCGCATATACGCCGCCTGAATTCTGCACAGTGGGGAGAAGCTCGCGTATGGGCATCTCCCTGACTACATTGCCTGCACGGTCATATAGCCTGCTTCTCAGCGTGCCGGAGAGGGCATCCAGTCCGTTAGAGAGCTCTGTGAGCACCATGGTCTCAAGCACAGGCTCGGGCCCTGGCTTCTGCTGCGGCGCAATTTCGGGGTAGTCTATATTCTGCACCTTGGCTATGCCGGCATCCTCATTTTCATCAGCGCCTATCTGTTTTATACCAGGAGAATATGCATTAGCCTCTGACTGCGCTTCGGATGAAGCATCAGGTTTAGGAGAGGGCTGCACATGGCCCGGGTCTTCGGGCGCCATTGAACGCATATCCTGTTCCTGCCTTCTCTGGAACCTCTGCTCCCGGTACCTTGCATTGCGCATAGCGCCTGCATTATACTGGTCAAGAGGCACCCTGGTCCTCATTGCCTTTATGATCTCTTTCCTTGTAAGATCCTCGACTTCCTTGCCGTCAGGGGCCCTTGTCACGTAATCTATGTCTGCTGCACTTACAAGGCTCCTGAGTATGAGGTCTCCGCCCCTGTCGCCGTCAAGGAAGACAGTCACCTCCTTCTCGCGGCAGAGGTTTATTATGCTCCTGGGTATGGTTGTTGCACCGCCTATGGCAACAACGTTTTTCACATCGTTCCTGAGGAGGTTCAGCACATCAGCACGACCCTCGACTATTACAAGCTCGGGGCTCTTTCCTGCCTCTGGGCC
Source organism: Microcaldota archaeon (assembly GCA_021796295.1). Taxonomy (GTDB): domain Archaea; phylum Micrarchaeota; class Micrarchaeia; order Micrarchaeales; family CABMGC01; genus JAJYIA01. The sequence continues at coordinate 13,598 of JAJYIA010000009.1, read as the reverse complement.
TGCAGGAAGGTTCTCCTGGCCGTATGTCGTTATCTCGCTTGTGCGCACGTCTGCCTGGACAAGCTCTGAGAGCTCCTTGCTGTCAGGCATTTCGGTGTTGAGCAGCTGCTTCACAAGGTCCTTTGCCCTGCTGAGGATCTTCCTGCGCTTTTCAGATCTTGTATCCTCGACCTTGCTTACTGCAAATTCGGCCTCATATGGGCCTACCCTGTCAACAGACTCGACTGCAGCAGCAAGTATGCAGGTCTCGATCCTGTCGAGCGAGGCAGGCAGGTAAAGCCTGCCTGAGCTCCTTCCCCCGTTCGGAGAAAGCTCAATTTCTATCCTGCCGATCTTGCCGCTCTTCTGAAGCTCGCGCAGATCAAGCTCGTCTCCAAGAAGGCCCTCTGTCTGCCCAAAAACTGCGCCTATTATATCCGGCTTGTCCACTACGCCGCTTATTGTAAACCTCGCCTCTACCATGTACTTTACTATGTCTAAATAAGTCTTTGCCATAATAACACTTCTCTATCTCCAGGGCATGTATGACAGGAGAGCGTATCTCCTCTATGCACCTGGAATTAAGCATCGAAAGCATGGTCTCGCCCAGCCTGCAGTCAACCTTGTAGCCCGATTCAGAAAGCATATCGTATAGTCTTTCACGCTTCTCGATGCCCCTTCTGTCACTGTCAGTAAGCAGAAAAACATCCCTGCCTGGCAGCTTGGCACCCCTTATGACGCGCTCGTAGGTATAGGCTGTTATGCCCAGATCTCTCAAGGCTGCGGCATCGTGGCTGCCTTCAACCACTACGCTGCCTTCTTTCAGCATGAAGAGCATTGAGCTAAGGACTCTCTTCCTTCTTAGCCTTGACTGCATTTCTCCCAACTAGACCACTTAAAGGAACAGCACATCTAGCGATGCAAAGAACGCTCTTCTTTGCAAACCCTGCAAAAATATATATAATTATAATACGTCATACTCTCACAACGCTATTGGCTGTTAATCTTTTGCCTTTAATACATACATGCACGGATAAGTTAATATATCTTGTGATGGGGTAAGATTTTGCGCAGATATCTCAAGGGTGCAAGAAGCGAGCGGGAGCTGCTGGGAAAGCTACATGATGCAGGCTATTCTGTGATAAGAAGCGCTGGCTCCGGTGTCAATTCGCTGGGCCCGGATATAATAGCGCTGAAGGATGCTGTCTGCATATCGTTCGAATGCAAGGCCTGGGAGAGGCCGAGGCTCAGCCTTGACAAGGAAGGCTATGCAAAGCTTTCGGAATGGAAGAGGAATACAGGGTTTCCTGCGTACGTTGCATGGCGCATGAACGGCATGGGATGGCTCTTCATAACCCTTGAGGAATTCAAGGGCAATGAGAACAGCTACAGCATAACAAGGAAAAAGGCCATGGATATAGGTAGAACGCTCGAGAACGTTATTAATGATGCTTCCCACCTGAGGGTGTATTGAATGGGGCCTGAATGCGTCGTAATAAACGGCAGAGAGTACAGAGTGCTACACGAAACTGCGCCTGGCTCAAGGGCGTACGGGTTTGTGGAAGGTACTGAGATACACATAAAGGTGCCAATGGACATTGACAGGAACGAAGGTGACAGAATTTTCAGGCTTCTTCTTGAAAAGGCGAGAAAGCGCATTGAAAAGGGACCGGGAGTAAGAAGGCGCAGGAGTGCATACGAGAGCATAAGCCTAAGGATAGAGAACAACAGTGATTTGGAGATTATGGGCCACAGACTCAGAATAGAGATCCGCGAGAATTATTCAGGCTCTCACGTGCATGTAAGGCTTATGGGCAATGTCATAGCCATAGATGTGCCTGAAGGCATAAGCAGGGAGCACAGGGAGCATGGCATCAAGGAGGTAGCGGTATGGGCCATCTCACGGTATTTCGTGCCTGTAGTGAGGAAGAAGCTCGATGAGCTCAATGCGCTGCATTTCAATGAAAGCTTCAACAACATAAGCATAAGGCCGAAGCTCTCGAACTGGGGCAGCTGCTCGGGAAGCAAGCGCAACATAAACATAAACTTCAGGCTTCTTCTTGCGCCTAACGATGTCATAGATTATGTGCTTCTGCATGAGCTGGCGCACCTCAGGGAGCCAAACCATTCAGTGAGGTTCTGGGGGCTTGTGGAGAAGGAGATGCCAGGTTATAAGGCCCAGGTAAGGTGGCTTAGGGAAAATGGGCATACTCTAGGCTACGGCAACAGCATGTGCGATGCAGACGAGGGAATTGGGCAGCAGAGCCCCGTACAAGATATGTAATCTCGTCTGCATACACTGCGTTTGTCATTATGGGCCTTCATTGCGTGCCCTTTCATCTCCTTTTCGCTCTCCTCTCAGAGGGCATTTCTACAGAGCCAGACATTCAACAACTTCTTTATCAATGTATTTGCCTTCGGATCAATCTCGAGTTCGTCTGGATTGAGAGATATAATCTCTTGGTCTATCTCCACAAAATCACCGGTGCCTGATTGTTAATGCAGGCAAAAATCCAAACAGCTTTTTATAAAAGGTCAATACGATGCGGATACTGAAATCCATACATTATTGAGCGATTACAGAAATAGGTTTACTCAAGAAAAATCCGCAGCGAGGGGACATTTGCTGAAATACTGGTCGTTGCCGTATATGTACATATGGTTGCTTGCTATTACGGTTTTATTGGTAAGGCTGTAATTGAAGAATAGGCCGGGCTCAGAGTTTGCATCTTTGATGCACGCCTGTGGGGTTGTAATCATAGGGTTTATAGCATGGCCCAGGCCATTGGGCGAATACGTGCACTCTGTGCTGTTTGTGGCGAAGAAGTCTATGGTAGACGGATCCCTGCGCCTTGACATTATTTCTATGATATCAGTGAAGCATATTGATTCTGAGTTGAACTCTGTGGCGTTGTTGTAAGTGGCAAGGACCGCTATCCTTTGCGCGGAGTCAAAGTTAGACTTGAATGTGGAGAATGGCATGCTGCCTATGCTTCCAGGCACATACGTGTAGACAAGCGCAGCAGCAATTACAATGATCATAGCCAGTACAAAAACAGTAAACAGCCGTCGCAGCCTGGGCTCCTTCCTTTGCATAGGTTCACGCACTGCAGTCTTTGCAGCAGTTGCCTTCTTCTGCCTAGTATTGTTCCTTGTGTCTTTTGCCATGCACTCTCACCTGATAAGAAGCGATGCATAGCATGCATTCATCACTGCAGCATCGCCATTGACGTCCATGCGTGTGCCGTACATCGAATATATATGGATAAGCGGCGTGGTAGAATAGGAGATCACAACAGCAGGGCTGCCCTTTTCTGCGTATGCGCCTATGCATGCATCAATGGTCATTGAGGTGCCGTTGTAGCTGCATATGCCGTTGGTAGCATTTATAAGCTGTACATTCTTTCCTATGGAATGCAGAGCCCCTGCGATCTTCTCTGCGCAGGGCAGCAGAACAGGCCCTGTATTGTTTGTATTGTTCACTATAATCGCAGCGCTGCCTGAGGAACGCAGTGCTGAGCTTAAAGCCGAAGCCCGTGCCGATGCGTTTGCCTCGCTTGCAAGAGCGTATGTGATAAGCACATATACCACTACAATAAGGGTAAGTGCAACAAAGAGAATGCGCCATGCCCTTGCTGTGGCCTTGTTAACCGCAAGCCTGCCCTTCTTCCTTAGGCTGTGCCTCAGCAGGAATAGAAATAGCATTATAACAGCGCCTATTATGAGCGAGAGAAGGGCTGAGAAGAGCGGCGCAGCCGAAACTGCAGACGCATAGCTGAGAGAGAGGAGCCTTGCCATGTGCATCGAGAACGGGCCGTCTATGCCCCTGACAACATAAAGAAGACCGATCGATGGAGATGCCTGCAATGCAACGACATGCACAGCGTCGAGATTTGCCTTAAGCGAGCTTATGTTGCCTATGCTTGAGCCGAGTGCTGCATTAAGCAGGGATTCGTTGTATGCCGCTGCCTCAAGGCTGCCGCCTTTCAGGGTGCCTATCTGGTCTGCAAGCAGCAGTGCGGTGTTTTCCTTTGCCTCATAGTCTAGAGTGGAATATGTGGCATTGGTTGCGTTGTACATGGAGCTTAGCTTAGAAAGCCCGGCAGCGGCATGTGCGGCATATGCAGTTATGTTTATTGAAAGGTAGTTTGAAAGCATATATGTGTAATTGGATTCTACAATTCTGAGCTGGTCAGAGAGCGATTCGTTTGAGATATGTGAGAGCAGAGCTGCACTTTCGTTGGTAATGTTGTTATAATCAGCAAGCGTCGTATTTAATGCGGTGCCGAGCTCCTTGAGCTTTTCGCTGTATAGGAGCGGCTCCGCGTATATGTTCTCCGCTGTGCTTATAGCGCTTGCCGCAGAGAGTATGCTCTGGTTCGTAGGCGCTATATTCTCTATATTGTTTACCAGGCTTGACACAGTGCTCAGAAGCGTGTAGTTATAGGCAAGGGAGGTGCAGTAGCCTACGGCGTTGCAGTACCACGGCCCCTGCGTGGTTGAGTTAATGGTCAAGGTCCCGAGGGTTTGGCATGCAGTCAGGTCTGCACTGCTGGGAGGCGGGAATATGGGGTTATCAGGTATAGCTTGCGTTATATTGGATATCTTGCCGAAGGCCCTGGCAAGGGTGCCCGCATCTGCAGCTGCGTTTTTGCTGCTGAGGCTGTTTATCGCAGTGAAGAGCGCAGAGGTGTAGTTTGTAAGGTTGCTGTATTGCGATTCAAATGTAATTATGCCCTTTCCGAATGTGTCGTTAGGTCCTCCGGTGTAATAAAGCACCTTGTTGCATGAAGGCACCTCAGCGCATGAATTGCAGTAGTTTGCAAGCGTGCATGTGCTGCGGTCTATGCCCGTTTCAGTCGCGCAGTCATTCAGCGAAGCTGAGGATGATGCAAGGTAGTCTTCAGCTGAGCTTTTAAGCGAAGCGAGGTTCATTGCGCTTATGCTTTTGTTGATTATTGTGCCTCTTATTATGCTGGCTATAAGGCTTGTATTCGTTACGAATGAATAGGCAGAAGAGCTCGTATTCACAAGGAGGTAAGGGCTGGAGCCCCTGTAGACTATTGAGTAATGAAGGTTTAAGTATGTGATATTGACGTATGAAAAGCCCGAGGAAACCGACGCAGATATATTGTAGCTTTGCAGGAATGAAGCCATGCCTGCCTCTGCAGAAGCAGAGAGCAGCGCTGCAAGAATCCCTAGGTATATAATGTAGCGCCTCATCGAATCATAATGTTTTAGCAGAGGAATATTTAAATACGTATTGCATTATTTCGTATCCTCGGCAGAGCCAGCTTAACACGTGGCCAATGCAACGTTATTGTTCATTAGAAAAAAGTCAAGAGGAGAAGGCAGAGAAAAAAGGAGTGCTGGAGGAGAAGAAAAAGGCCAAAAACGGCCAAACACAAATAAACAGATTTAAGCGTTTAACGCTGCGTTCACTGGCTTGCACTGCCCAGCAGGTCCTCTATGAACAGGTTTCCTGCCTGCACAGTCTGGTTTGCAGTGTATCCTGCTACTAATATCCTATTAGTGCCGAATGCCTGCACCGTTACCGAGCTTGAGCCGAACGATGAGTCCAGTGTCGGGTTCTGCGAGAAGATCTGCGCTGCCACTGAGTTCACGTATTTGCTGCCAACTACTATCAGCGCCGAGGTGTTTCCTGCTTGGCTGTCAAGAACGGCCAGAGGCGCTGTCGCTGTGTCGAGCTTTGTGGCCACTACCGCCTGCGATACTGAAGGCGTTGCTGTCAGGTTGTTCAGACCCGTTACAGTGCAGCTCGTTGTTGAGAATGTACATATTGCATTCACGGCTGCAATGGTCACGTTGGCTATGTTCGTCGACTGGCCTACACCATAAGGACCGTACTCCTTGGTTGAGGTCGATGATGTCGTGTTTCCAGGCCCTACGACAAACTGCAACCCGTCAACGCTCCTAGGCTCGTAGTATGTTATCGATGTTGTAGACACTGCGCCTAAGTCTCCGCCGCGCTCAGTCCTAAAGCCCTGTATTGCCTTTACAGATGCACCCTGCGAGCTCAGATATGTCTCTGCGTTGTTGTTGCCTAAAGAGTAGTTCAGCCAGTATTCAGGTGACGACAGCATGCTCGAGGAGTTAGTTATGCCTACCATGACATTGGCATTAGGCGTTGAGCTGCTCTGCACAGTTATTTCAGGCATGTTGTACGTGAAGTACTGGTTTCTGCCAGAGTTCGATGTGGAGTACACGGAAAGTGTAAAGCCCACATTGTTCTGCTCGCCAGTGTATGTCACGGTTGAGCTTAGTGCGTTAGGCGCTATGTAGTACGGGTATGACGATACCTTGTACGAAAGCCTTGGACCCAGATAGGTCAGTGCTCCAAGCAGAACGCTGTTGGCAGCATTTGCTGCGGCACCTACTGTTGTCACAGTGTTGCTATCCTGGTATACATTTACAGTAACTCCAGGCGCGGGCAGTGCATAGCCCAACCCTATGTTGGTTAGGTTCGCAAGAATCGTTCCGTTGAGGAACTGATTCGAGTTCAGTGACTGGAATGTCACCGACTGCGTAGTCGTAGTTGTTGCACTTGGTTTGTAGCCTGTTATTGATACTGTGAGAGGGTTCGTTGAAGAGACATAGTTGCCTGCGATGCCTCCTGAGCCGCCTCCCAGCAGGGTTATCTGAAGCCCATAGTTAGCTAACGTCTTCAGTTCTGTGTTGCCCAATGAGTTCACAGCGTTGTAAGGTGTGTATTTGTATGAGTCGAGGTTGTACACCATGCTCTGCAGGTTAGAGCTAGGCGCAGTGTACGTGTCGTCAGGGGTTACCTGGAACGCTGTAGGCAATGAGCTGCTTACTGTAAAGTATTGCACAGGCTCTGTTATGCTGCTGTCGTTAATTGTGTTTGACTGCGCTACTGCCACGCTAGGCACACCTAAACTACTGAAAGTCTGCGTAGGTGCACTTGTGTATGTGCTGCTGCCTCCGTTGTTCTGGTAATTCAGGTTTGATGTACTGCTTGTCGTCAATGCAAGAGAGTCGTAGTTTGAGTTGCCGCTGCCAGGCGCTCCTGCTGAGTCGCCTACAAAGGTCAGCTTCCAGACTGCAGGTGTTGTTATGAAGTTCATTGTCGAACCAGGCGTCAATGAGAGCTGGTCTGACTGGTTTGTGTACAGGATTATGCCCTGCAGTGCCGCATTAGGCGCGAAGGCAGCCTGCGTTCCAGGTGCACTTGACTCGTTGCTCGTCCACCTCAGCAATGCGACCCAGTTATTGCCGTTGTTTGTGTTGAAGTTATGTCCGCTCGTCACGTTGAACGTGTTCGAGAAGAGCTGGATCTTCGCCCACTTCTGGTATGCATACAGGCCAGGGAAGGTCTGCGATACCTTTATGAAGAGCTTGTGCCCTGTTGCGTTAATCTCGACATTCTCGCCGCTTGAGCCGCTCGCGGGGCCTGCAGCAGTGACGTTTGTCAATACCCCGTTGTAGTAAACAGAGAGGGCTGCGTTTGACAACCCTGCGTTGTTAGGGTATGAGAGGTCGTTTAGGACTACTGTGAAAGGCCCGCTTGATATGTTGTGACCCACATACACAGTCGTAAGAGGTGTAGACGCTGCAGCAAGGGTCAGGTTGCCTCCTACAACGAAGCTGTTTGAGGACGGCCAGCTGCCTGACAAGACAGGGGGATTGAAGTTGTATGTTGTCCAGTTCTCCCCAAGCAGATTTATCTGCGCATTCGTTGCGCTGCCTGATGTCCTGTTCTGTATGGGCTTGCCGAACGAGAGCTGGTATGCCCCGTTAGCATCTAGCACATCGAAATTGGAGACATTGCTCTCCTGGTTGTATACAGGGAAGCCTGCAAGCCACAGGTATTCTGATTCAGAGTATGTGCCAGAGCCTGAAAGCAATCCAGGGACCTGGGAGCTTGTCAGCCTTACTATATTATCATATGTAGTTACATTGGAGAACCTTGTAAACTGCAGGCCTCCTCCGTTCGTGCTCGAAACTACAGATGATGCAGGAGATATTCCTACACCAGTATAGGCGCTAGGCGCTGTTGGCGAGGTCGTTATTGCGTAGTTGTTTGAACCTGAGCCTGATGCAGATTCAGGGTATGTGTACTGAGAACCTGAGCCCTGCAGCTTCTTTGTGTACTGCAGGTTGCCAGAATTCAATTCACCGCCGTTGAGCACTGAGCCTATGAGCGCACTGAACGAGTATGAGCCTGTAGGAACTACAAGGCCCTTCTCTCCAAGCCAGACCTGCTGGTTTGTCAATGTGCATGTAGGTGTTGTAACAACGCAGCTCACACTGCTCCTTCCGCTTACTGTAGCGGTTATGTTGGAAGAGGTGTGCGCCAGGCTTCCTATCACAGCAGCAATGTTTGCAGCAACAACGCCGTCGCTCGGCTGTGCAGTGGAACCGACAACGATACGCACTACAGGCGTACCTGCGCTGTTGATTATCGGTATGTTGCCATAGGTTACTCCTTGGCTTGCAACAGCAAGACCTACCAGTAAACCTGCCGCGACAGCGGCTATTCTCTTTGCGTTTAGACTTTTCATGATATCACTTAACATTTTGTGAATCTTACTTGAAATGTAAGGTATTTAAAGGGTAGTGTTTTATTTAACTTTTTATATATATATTCCCAATCAATGTTCGTTGATTGGTGTAATAGACTTCTTTGAAACACGTATGCCTTCGACGGAAGCTGAAAACATGGCTTTTTGAAAAAAATGTATGGTTTATTTGCTTCTTGCTTTTTGCAGCCTTCTGGCAAAGCCCGGGGCATGCAAAGATATTTATGGATTGGTTGTTAAATATGCCGAATATGTGATAGAGTGGATGATAAAAAGCTTGAACAGCTTAGGGAGCGCGAGGAGCTGCTTGGCCTTGAGGAGAAAGAGCTCAGGAAGGAGGCTCTGCTCAAGGAGAAGCTCGCAGAGGAAGAAAAAAAGATAGATGCGCTTGAAAAGAAGGAGATGAGGCTTCTGGGCATGCCAAGCTACAGCACTGTGCTCTTTGCAATTGCGGTGATAGCCTCTGCAGCAATTGCAGTATACCTAAGGGTGCCTATGCTAAAATACCCAGGCTTTTATGAGCCTGACGGCTTTTACCATTATTCAGTAATAAGGGCTGCTGTGACCCATAACTTCTTCGTACCTGAGAATCTCAGCATATCAGGATGGCCGAAGCCTGCGCCCATAACTGAACCGAGGGGGCTTTACTGGGTTACTCTCTTCCCGTATTTCTTCCTCAGGTTCGCAGGCCTGAGCTATTATACAGTAATGAGGGATATACCTGTGCTCTTTGCACTCTTCGACATGTTCGGGGCCTATTACCTCTCAAGGTTCATGAGCAGGGACAAGCTCTTCGGTGCTCTAGTTATTGCGCTCGTCGGGCTCAGCCTCGGAGATGCAGCTAGGACAAGTGCGCTAATATACAGGGGCGACGGCTTTGTAGCCATATTCCTAATACTCTCGCTTATCTTCTTCCTTGAAATCTTCAGAAGCGCATCGAGGAATAAAAAGCTCTTTTTCATGGTGCTTTCAGGAATTGCGCTTGCCCTGGGCAATTTCGTATGGAACGGAGCCGCATTCGCCACCATAGTGTATATGCTCTCATTCATACTTGTTGTAGGGGTTGCGTTCATACTTGAGAGGCATGACTCTATATATAACTCTGCATATATACTGGGAGCGCTGCTGATTTGGTTTGTCCTGGTCAACATGCTTAAGGCTGCTGGCCAGCTCGTAGGGGCGCAGCTGCTTACAGGATGGCACTTCCTTGTGCTTTATGCAATGCTTGCCGCAGGCTTGTTTATAGCATACTATCTTGCCAAGAACCAGCACAGATATAGGAGATACACAGGCACGGCGCCGCAGAGGCTTGCACTCTTTGCGGGCTTTGCTGCCCTTGCAGCAATCCTGCTCTGGGCAGCCATACCCTCCATAGTCTATGAGGTCTTTATAGGCAACGGCTTCTCTGTAACAAGCGCATTCTCCGCAACCATACAGGAGCTTACGAGCCCAACCTACGGCTTCCTCTTCGCAAGCTTCGGCATAGTGCTTTTTACCACTCCGATATCGCTGGCGATAACAGCGTCGCCCTTCCTGCACTCTCCGATGGGCGCATGGGCTCTTTCGCTGATGGGTCTCATGCCGTACTTCTTCATGAAGGCTTATGACACAGGAAAGGGTTGGCTAGGCGGCAATGCAAGGCTTAGGTTTGACATTAGCGAGGGCCTGCTCGTCATGGTCGCGTATATGGCCACGACTGCATACCTGCAGGTCAGCGCGATAAGGTTCAATTCGCTGGTATCTGTGCCGCTCGCCATATTCAGCGCCTATACTATATACTGGCTCTTCCTTATGGCAAAGGGCGCATGGGCCAGCGCGAAGAAAAGGATAATAGTGCTTGCCGTAGGGAGCCTGCTCATACTTGCATTCCTCGGGGCCCTGCTCAACTATGACATGGCGTTCGGCATGGGCCTGGCTCCGGCCGACTCCATAAACAACGGCCTTCTCAGCGCCCTTGCGTGGATGAAGAACAATACTGCTTCCAACAGCGTCGTGCTTACCATATGGCCTGACGGCAGCGTGGTCGAGGGTGCTGCGAACAGGACAAGCGTAACTGACAGCGTGGGCTCGCAGAACGCAGAAAAGGGCGATGCCTTCGCTAACTGGATACTGAACAGCAGCAGCGACCCAGGATTCCTTACAAGAAACATCACAGGGAAGCCTGATTATTTCCTTGTAAGGTATACATGGCTCGGGGAAACCGACGGCATCTTCATAGAATCAGGGATGAACCAGAGCCTTAAGAACACATACGCCTATGTGCAGTTCAACAGGATAGGAGAGCAGGTAAGCGGGAATTATAGTATATTCAACCTCACCAACACCTTCCTGGGGCTCTCTGCGATCATGGCCATAGGCAGGAACAGCACCATAAACAGCTACCTTGAAACCCCCAGGGGCATATCGCCATTCTCGTACATACTCTTCTACAATGACAACAACAACACATACGAGCTTGTGAAGCAGTCAAGGTACAACGCAACGAACGGCGAGACTATACTTATCATGTACTCAAACCAGCAGAACAGCAACATACGCGTAAACATAACAGGCGCGTTTGTTTTCCAGAACGGCATAGCCTCAAGCAACCTCTTCAAGTTCCTCTACCTCTGCGGCTACAACTCCTGCGCATGGGACAACAGCCTCGCCTCTATGAGGCTCGTCTATGCTGACTACGACACGAAGATCTTCAAGATAACCTACAACGGTACAGGCTGATGCATATGGGTTTTGGACCTAGGGTTTTGGGCCATATGCTAAATGTTTGTAAGGCTATGGCATGAAAATAGAGGATGTCAACCATATACATCAAGCGCAATTCACCGTTTATTCTGTCCTTTAATAAATTGTCTAGCATTGGATCTGAGATGAAGTACTTGCTTCTTTCATCCTTTTCAATATAGCCTAGTCTATTTAACGTGCTTAGGTATTTTGTAAGGCTTGTATTGTTAAATCCTGTTGCTTCTGCTAGTTCAACAACCTTGTTGGCTGCTGACAAGGTTTTCCGTGAAGGCTCAACAATTGCAGTTTCGGAGATAGAGAACTTGATTAAAAAATCAAAAAGAGGTACATGGCCATAATGACAGCCATATCGAAAGGGGATGAACTCGTGGACGGAAATCAAATCCTACACTGTAACAAAAACCGGCAGGATACCAGATACCTGCCTTAATTTACTGCTTTCTTCGTTAATCAAATTCAGCATAATAGAAAAGGACAACGCCAGAACCTACAGGATTATAGATCCGGTATTGAAGGAGTATCTGCACTTAAGCGGCCATAGATGATTAGATCACATATGACCTTGGAATTCTGGTATGAATACTGACACTGGACTCGGCGGCACTGCATGTTTTTATGCAGTCCCATCCGATAAGCATTATCATACAAGTGCACATACTGCTATACTACATTAAGCAACCACTTCCAGAGCGGCATAAATATAATCTTTTTACCTTCCATTCTTGCACCGCCTTCATAGTCCCATGTAAGTATGAGAAGATTGTTGCACTTAAGTTCTTCTGAAGCAAGAAGCAGCGAATCTAGCTCTCTGCCTTCAACAGCTTCACGACTTGAAGCGTATGTAACCTGAATTAGCTGGCTAACCACTCTTCCTTTTTTGATAACAAAATCTACCTCTCTTCCTCTATGATCCTTCCAGTAGAACACTTCGAATCCATCATCATTTTTACTCTTCTTTATGAGTTCCACAGCAACCACATTTTCCATAAACCTGCCCTTGTTCTCTGTGGGCTCTGGGCTCACTTCTTCTATCATGCCGCTGTCAACGCAGTATATCTTTTTTGGAGCAATAATGGTCTGTTTCAATTTGTATGAGAACCGTTCCACTTTGAAAAACAAGTATGCTTCCTCTAGGTATCGTACCCAGTTGGATAGGGTTATTAGATTCTTGACCTTTGTTATGCCCCTCAGTGAGGAGTATGTAAATTCTTTTGAGCTATTTGATACCAGAAAACGTGCCACCTGCCTTAAGTCATCTATATGTTTTATTTTATGCCTTATAACAACGTCTTTTGTTATTATGTCATTGTAGATACTCCTTATTATCTGCCTGCCAAGCGTAAATTGCTCAGGGAAACCACCAGAGCGTATATACTCACCAAGCAGCCTTACAACCTCTGCCCTGTCAGCGGTGGAGAAGGCCTTTGGAATATTCCATTTTTTATATGCTAGAAATTCATGAAAACTGAATGGGAATAACAGCAGATCTACGTGCCTGCCTGTTAATCGTGTTGAAAGTTCACCACTCAACAGCTTGGAACTTGAGCCCGTTATGATAACCTTTTTTGTATCCCTTAGCCTGCTTACAAACGGTTCCCAGCCAGATACTATTTGTATTTCATCGAGTATTATATTGTCAAGATCCGAACCGTATAATTCGTAGAATATCTGCAGTACCACATTAAGATCGTCTTTTGTGGCACCCAGAAGCCTCTCGTCATCGAAATTTATGTACCCGAACTCGAGCCCAAGAAATAGCTGTTCCGAGAGTGTGGACTTGCCGCAGCGCCTTACCCCAAGGATTACTAGCGCTGTTGGGCTTTTCAATCTTACATCCCTGCTAGAATCTCGGACAATTATATTCTTGTTTTTGAATCGCTCCTCTATATTTCTCCTTTGGTCGACTATCACGAGTCGTAAAGCTTCCTTGTCCATGATATAGTATAGTATATGATATTATTTAAATCTTTGCTATTATAGTATATAGCTTTTATTGGCGCAGAAGAATATCTCGACTGTTTGTGGCGGGGGGATTCATTTTGTATCCAATTCCAAGAATCCTTCGCGCATGCGCTCCTCGTAAAGTGAAATGGACTCGGCAGGATTCGAACCCGCAACCTCATCGTTGCGAACGGGTGCGAAGACCCTAGCTTTCTCGTCTAGCTTTTGTTTCATTCTAGCCACCGTTGATTTTATTTTCGTTAAATGTGAACATCTGTGTTCCGCACAAGTAAGGGAGACCTGTCTTTGGGTCCGGTGCGTTACAGAAGAAAAGACAGGTTGGACGCCTACGCCACTGTAGTCTACATGTCATAC
>JAJYIA010000008.1 GCA_021796295.1 Microcaldota archaeon | reverse complement strand
AATAAGGTAAGAGTACGGCGCATATGGCGTGTCGGAAAGCCTTACCCTGCCTGCATCGCTCTGGGCTGCTGCCTGGATCTGTGGATTGATAGTGGTAGCCAAAGGCTGTGTGCTATGCGAGGTGGCAAGGCTGCTTCTCATTTCAAAAAGCGAAACTGCAGCAATAAGCAATACTGCGATAAGGATCCCAGTTACATGGATTTTTCTCATATAATCATCTATGCTGTTCAGATCTTGCCTTTACGTTCAAGCTCTTTGAGCACGTTGAGTGCACCATTTTCCATCCACTCTGCCCCTATCCTGTTTCCGTACAACGCCACATAGAGCAGGGTTTTGACTTCTGAAACCATGCGATTCGGGTGCTCTTTCCCTGTTATCTCCTTGAAGAGCATGCTCTCCTTGTCATCAAGCCTAATAATCTTCTCTTTCATGCCATCTCGCCTTTATCTCAGCCATCTTGCCTATGGATAATCTATCCGGTGAAACTGCAGTTGAAAAAGCGTATCCGCGTTACACTATAATCATGTGCGATAATATTTATAGGCGTTCTCTTCTGCCTATTCCTGCCCTTTCCTTGCAAAGGTAAGGTATGCAGTATGCCAGATGCCTTTTGTCGAAGGCCTTACGCCCTCCTTTCTGACCAGCATTTCCCTTGTTATGTTTTCCACTGTATAGATGTTTGAAAATCCCAGGGTCTCAAGCCTCCCGGCAAAGCGCTTGACCTGCTCTACGTGGGGCAGATACCCTGCAACAGTGCCATGATCACGGAGCGCCTTTTTTGCATGCCTCAGCGCCTTCTCCGCATTTGGCATGTCAAGAGTCACAAGATCTACATTCCTCTCGTCTATGCCCTTAAGTATGTCCTTGTTCTTGAAGGTCACGTTGCCTATTCCAAGTCGTTCCCGGTTCTTCTCAGCTATGGCTATGAAGTCCTCACGTATGTCATAGCTGTATACATGGCCGCAGATCCTTGCCAGGCTTAACGAAAGCCATCCGCTGCCTGTGCCTGCATCGACGCACACGCCATCCCTGTCCACCGAGGAGAAGACCATTATTATGCCGATGTCCTTCGGAAGTATCACCTGCGGTCCCCTCTTCAGTTTTCTGTATAATGGTGGATAGAGAAACATACCATCTCCTATGATAATGAATGTAAAGCGCATAGCTATAAAGCCTATCCGAATAACCTGCACATGCGCGAGGCGCATCTGTTCACTTTGGCTAAAACTAGGCCGTACAGAAACCCCTTCATAAAATCTTCGACTGTAGCTAACCGAATATGAAAAATTGCAGAAGATCTGCCATCAACACAAACAACGCATTACTGCTGACCTCCATATGTCGGTATATTTTGTAAGCGGTATCTTTCAGTCTCTGCTCGCTTTTCTTCATCCGCCCTTTCTTGAAGAAGTAATACTTTGTAAACAGTTTTGATACTTTTTAAACAAGTTTGCAGCAAGGGCAGAGTATGGCGTAAGATGTTTCTTTATTTCGTCTATAATAAAGAGGAGTTCCTACAACACTATCACGCAAGGAGTAATGTAGAAAGCACGAATAACATGATAAAGGCAAAGTTCACAGATTTATTTAGGAGCAAAGACCAAATAGCACAAATAAACGAGGTGTTGCTGAAAGTTCTATGCCATAATCTCGTGGTATTAATTCAAGAGATGCATGAGTTGGGGATAGAACCTAATTTTATTAGGCTCTAAGCTTTCAGCTTTCTTGGGTTAGGAGTTACACGTGTTACACGTTCTTGTCCTTTCTCTATTATAGCATGGTTATCATATTTACCAAACGGGGCTTTGAAATATCCATCTGGACTCATTGCACTTTTACCTCCAAAGAGAAGGTCATTGTATCTTTGGTGTAGTGGCTGTATACGCTCATACCATACCTGAGTTGGTTCTTCATCTTTTTCTGAACGTGTTAATCCTCTTGCTGCCAATTCATCTTGTTTAGCAGTTATTTTGATATTTACTTGCACCAATTTTTCACCGACTGACCTTGGAACTTCATGTACAAAATACTTTGTTATAGGTGCACCATCACGTGGATAAATTGTTGAAGATGAATCTACGTAATAAACAGTGTCATCAGTTCCGCCTCTCTCTAATAGGGCAAGATGTTGTGTGCCTTCTGGATTTGACACTAATTCCACTGCAGTTTTCTCTACAGTAGTACCACGTAGACGGCTACCTTCTGGGGCTACAAAATGACCTGTATGACTAATACTCTGACCTCTATGATTAATACTCTCCCTTCCTGAGAACAGTAAATTATATTTTTCATCCAACAATGAACTAATCTCTTTCTCTACAGCATTTTTATAAGGACTTCCCGGCTCTCCACGTTCATCCAATTCAGCTTCAGCATGTAATGCTTGCCTTTCTGCATTTATTTGCATCAACCTCTCCGCTTTTTCCCTTGGCATTTCATATACCGGGTAAATGGCAGTCCCTTTTGGATTCCCCCCATACGAGCCTACATACCATACTATATCTTCTGGCATTTTATCACAAATATCTTGTAAATTTTCTCCTATTTAAACCTATGTTTTTTGCCTGCGGGTCCATTCCTCCATCGTTGTCCTTTCAACGAAGTGCAGCCTCAACTATGCTTCTTCTGTAATGCCGCTTCTTCGGAAAATACTTCATCAGTTTCTTTCTGTATTTTTCCCCTTTGTTCTGTTTACCGTGATGCTCAAGACTAAATATCTTCTAGGCATAATATTAAACATGGAAAAAGAGGCATTTCTTTACAAACGCATTGGCTCTGGCAAGGTAGTCTGCAGCGCCTGTGCAAGGCGATGTGTAATACCTGAAGGCTCGCACGGCTTCTGCTTTGTGAGGCAGAACAGATCCGGTCGGCTCATACTTGCAAACTACGCACTGCTCTCATCCATGCAGCTTGATCCGATAGAAAAGAAGCCGTTCAACCACTTTATGCCTGGCACAGCAGCATTCAGCATAGGCACAGTTTCCTGCAGCTGGGGATGCAGATTCTGCCAGAATCACAACATATCCAAAGAGCGCGAAATAAGCGGCGTAGAGCTGTCGCCCGAGGCTGCTGTAAAAATGGCCCTGGAGAGCGGCGCAGGCAGCATTGCCTATACATACAACGAGCCGTCCATCTTCATAGAGTATGCGCTCGACGTGGCAAGGCTCGCGCACAAGGCAGGCCTTCGCAACCTCTTTGTCACAAACGGCTACCTTACCGAAGAGGGCATCTCTGCAATGAAGGGCCTGGTAGATGCTGCAGTTGTAAATTTCAAGGGCAACGGAGATGAGAAGTTTGCCCATGCATTCGAGGCAGTTACTTCAAACGAGCCTGTAAAAAGCTCCATACTGGCAATGAAGTCAGCAGGCATTCATGTAGAGCTTACAGATCTTATCATTCCAAGGGTCGGGGATTCCATAGAGGCATGCGAAGTCCTTGTAAGATGGGTGCACGACGAGGCAGGCGCAGATACTCCAATTCATTTTACGAGGTTCCACCCTGACTACAAGATGCTAGATTACCCCTCAACAAGCTTCGAAACGCTGAAAAGGCACCTCGATGCTGCAAAGAGGGCTGGACTAAGCTTTGTCTACATCGGAAATGTGCCTGGGAATCCGTATGAGAGCACGTACTGTCCCAAGTGCGGTGCCATTGCAATAGGCAGGGACGGTTTTGGCATATCTGAATGGAGGCTTGACATGCATATGAGATGCAAGGCCTGCGGGTATGTGCTCCCTGTAAAAGGCGCAGCGCCGGATATGAGAAGGCGCAACATAATATCTATATATTAATTCTATCATTAAATCTATCGCATCTGTTGTTACAGCTGTAGCCTGCACTGTGCAGCGCCCGTGTTGGCTGCCAGGCGATTGAATAGAAGTGATGATTCTTTATGCATTATGACAAAAGCATAGAGGCGAAGTGGCAGCAGGCATGGCTCAAAGAAAATGCCTACAAATTCGTTCCCGAAAGCGGGAAGCCAATTTATACAATAGATACCCCTCCGCCATATACGAGCGGCACGCTTCACATGGGGCACGTCCTTGATTTTTCCTTCATAGACTTCCTTGCGAGATATAAGCGCATGAAGGGCTTCAATGTCTACTATCCGCAGGGATGGGACACCATGGGCTTTCCAACGGAGCGTGCTGTGGAGAAGCTGTACGGGAAAGGCCTTGGAAGCGAGGAATTTGTCAAGAAGGGCATAGAGCTGGCCACGGAAAACCTGACTGCCATGCGCTCGCAGATGCTAAGGCTTGGCTTTTCATTGGACCTTTCGCTCGAATACATAACTATGTCAAACGAGTATCAGGCCAAGGTGCAGCTTTCTCTGCTTGAAATGTATGATAAGGGCTTTGTCTACCGCGGCGTTCATGCTGTCTACTGGTGTCCCTACTGCAGAAGTGCAATAGCAAAAGAAGAGACAGAGGAGATAGAGGAGAAGACAAAGCTCAACTACATACTCTTCGATATAGTGGGCAGCGATGAGAAGCTCGAGATAGCAACAACCAGGCCCGAATATCTCCATGCCTGTGTTGCAGTCGCAGTCAATCCACAGGGCAGGCATGCCCAGCTTGCCGGCAAGGAGTCAAAGGTGCCTATATTCGGCAATGTAGTGAAGATTATCGCAGATCAGTCTGTAAAGCTCGAGTACGGCAGCGGTTCAGAGATGGTTTGCACATTCGGGGACAAGGATGACCTTATTCTCTACCACAGGCACAAACTGGGCAACATCAAGGCCATAGATGAATCTGGAAGGCTCATCAATGCCGGGAAGTACAGCGGCCTCGGCATAAAGGATGCAAGGAGCGCAATCATAGGCGTGCTCAAGGAGGAGAAAAGGCTTATCAGGCAGGAAGAAATTCTCCACCAGGTCAAGATACACGACCGCTGCAATAACAACGTCGAACTCATTGAGAGCATGCAGTGGTTCATAAAAACAGTGGAGCATGCAGGCAAGATAAAGGAGCTCGCGCAGCAGATCGAATGGATACCAAAATTCACGCAGCGCTATCTGCTTGACTGGGCAGAGTATGTAGACTGGGACTGGGTAATATCAAGAAGCAGGAAGTTCGACACGCCCCTGCCTTTCTGGTACTGCGGGCAGTGCAACGAGATACTCCCTGCAAAGAAGGTGGGTCTTCCAATAAATCCCAAAATAGCAAAGGCCCCTGTCGAGAAGTGCCCAAAGTGCGGCGGCAGTGTAGTGCCAGAAGAGCTTACCTGCGATGTCTGGATAGATTCCTCAATAACGCCGCTTGTCATAGCAGGATGGCCGGACTCAGATCCAAAGCGGCTCTCAGAACATCTGCCTGCTGATATAAGGGTGCACGCAACTGAGATCATAAGGTCGTGGACATTTTATACAATACTGAGGACATGGGCCCTCACCGGTGATATACCTTTCAGGCGCGTGCTTATACACGGCCTTCTTCTGGGCCCTGACGGGAAGAAGATGAGCAAGAGCCTCGGTAATATCGTTTCTCCTGAAGCCCTTCTTTCAAAGTTTTCTGCCGATTCTGTGCGCATGTGGAGTGCCATGAGCGGCATCATAGGCAAGAACAAGGCCTTTGTCTTCAATGACGTAAAGTATGCGTACGACTTCATTAACAAGCTCTTTAACTCGTATGCATTCATGGAAAGGTTCATATCCGAGGACTCCACTAATGGCAATGCCCAGCCAGGAATCTTCGATAAAGGCATTATCAGCAGGCTGAACAGGCTCATAGGCGATGTTGATAAGGCCTACGAATACTTCGAATACAGCGCAGCAGCGAACAGCATGATAGACTTCTACTGGCATGAATTCTGCGACTTCTATCTGGAAAACATTAAGCACATAGCTTATGGCCAGGCATCTCCAGGCAGGAACGCCGTGCTGCAGACGCTGCGCGAGGTCATCACAAAGATGCTTCTGCTTCTGGCTCCCATAATGCCCTTTGCAACAGAAGAGCTCTATACAAAGCTCCTGAAAAAGTCTGTGCACAGGGAGCTGTTTCCAGTACATGACGCCAAAGCCATCGACGTGAATGCCGAGGAAGAGGCTGCATACCTAAACGGGATCATCGCTGCGATAAGGCGCGCAAAGACTGCAGAGAGGCTTGCGCTGAACTACGAGCTTACACGAATAATTATAAACCTTCCTGATGAATATTATAGTTTAGTAGATCGTGAGAAGGGAGAGATCGCGAGGATATGCAAGGCCAAAGAGGTAGTCCTTAAAAAGGCAGAGGTGCTCTCTTCTGAGATCGTCAGGTAATGAAATACAGCTAAGGCAGCATACGGTAATAAATTCACTGTCTTATATTATACACTGAGTCAGTTGGTTTGATGGCAAGGATGCATACAGGCAAGCACGGAAAGTCAAAATCGAAGAAGCCCATAGTGGCTATAGGCGAACTTCCTAAGGGCATGAAACTTACAAAGGAAGAGGTCGAAAAGCTCATACTTGATTATTCGAAGCAGGGCGTAAGCCAGGCGCTGATAGGGCAACGCCTGAAGGACAGTGACGGCGTGCCCTATATAAGGCAGGTGCTCGGGAAGCGCCTGGGGGACTTCCTGAAGGAAAAGGGCGCAGCGCCTGATTTTCCGCCTGACCTTCTCAGCCTTATGGCACGATCACTCCGCCTCAGAAGGCACCTTGAGAAAAACAGGCAGGATGTGCATAACAGGATAAGGCTCATGCGCGTGGAGTCTAAAATATGGAGGCTTACAAAGTATTATAAGAGCAGGAATATGCTGTCAAAGGATTGGAGGTATGAGCCTGAGAAGGCTGCCCTTATAATAAAGGGCTGATAGGGTAAGTTGCATGGCTGTTGAAAAGGGAAGTGAAAAATGGAAGCTGAAGAAATGGTTCAGTGTCTATGCGCCTGAGATTCTCGGGGGCAGCATAATAAGCGAGATACCTTCTGCCGACGAGTCAAATGTCATTGGCAGGATGATAAAGGTAAACATGTCCTGGATAACGAACAGGGCAGAGAATGCATTTACGCAGGTGGGCCTGAAGATAACCGATGTCAACGGCATTGCCGCGCATACGCAGCTCAAGTATATGGAGCAGACGTATAGCTACCTTCATTCGCTCGTGAGAAGGCACAGCACCACAATCCATACCATGGAAAGGCTCAGTGACAGGGATAAGAAGGGCATTGTTCTGAAGCTTCTTGTGGTCACGCATAACAAGGCCACAACAAAGAAGAGGACCAGCATAAGGAAAGAGCTTGCCGCCTTCTCAAAGGAGTATGCATCCGGCAGGTCAAGCAGCGACATAGTAAAAGGCATAGTAGATGGCTCGTTCCAGAAAGAGGCTGCAATGCGCATACGCGACATATGCAGCGTAAGCAAGCTAGAACTCAAAAAGATTGAACTCTAGGAAGGCGTAGAAGCCGCTCAGCGACCTGTTCAGCATCTTCGCCTCAGCCAGATGCCCGTTCATGTTTTCTGCGGCCTTGAGCTTCCTTATTTTCACCCTGAGTACGTTCGCGAGAACCACGGCGTTGTTACGGCGCATGTCGCGTGCAGCGTATATAAGGGTTACGTCCTCGCGCAGCGCCTTTTTTACCAGCGATATGAGCGCCGGATTCCTTTCCAGCTCTCTCCTGTATCGCCTTTCGAATGTCTTCCATTTGGCAGGGTCATGCGCGTACCACTTCCTCAGGCTCTCGCTAGGCGCTATGTCCTTCATCCATGTGTCTATATTTGCCGAGCTCCTGCGCATGCCGCGCGGCCAGAGCCTGTCCACGAGTATGCGTTTCCCGTCGCCGAAATCAGTCTTCTCATATATCCTCTTTATACCTATAAGCATCTTCCCAACTCAATGATGCCAATCAAGCATCATTAAAAACATAAGGGCAAAAAATATTAAAGCTTATCTGCTATGCGGCTCTGCGCCTCTGCGGAAGTACAGCAGTGCCCCTCGCTACTTCTCCAGGGAGGAGAGCTGCTCCTCACTGCTCTGTATGCTGCCAAGCGCCTCAAGCGTGTCGTATTCTGCGAATGCGTCAGCACTGCCTGCCTTTGCCACATGCCTGTAAAACCTCTGTGCAACCTCATCGCTCATTGCCCATCCTGCGCATCTCCCGCTCGAAGATGTGCGATTCTATGGCCTTTTTGTCCTCGCCGTTCATGGCGAAGTCTGTCAAGTCGCTGATTATCCCTGTTTTTGCCATGTATTCGAAGTACCAGTACCTTGCCGGAAAGTCGAAATTCCTTACGAACTTTGCGACGTCCCTGTTCACGACTCTTGAATCGGTCAGCACCTTAACATTGCCTGTCTTGCCTGCAGCCCTAAGGTACTCCATAGCTCCCATGTTTGGCCCGGCAAGCTCGAGGAATTCAGCTACCTCATTTGTGAGCAGCCTGGGATCTGTAAAGACCGCGATATTGCCTGTCTCGCCTGCAGCCTCAAAAAAGACACCTGTGCATCTGCCCCAGTTAAGCCGGCTTACAAACCCTGCCACGGCATCTGTGGTAAAGGCAGGATCAGTAAGTACAGCTACTGCTTTTTTCCTCTCCTCCAGCCCGGCCTTGTGCAGGACAGCAAAGTACTCTTTAGAGGCCTCGGCTATGCCCTTTCCGAAATCCGCTACGTTCCTGCGCGTAAGCTTATTGCTGCTGCCCGTAGCCTCTACTGCTGAGAAGTAGCCTTTTATCCCTTCACTATTCTGCGATCCGAGCATCTCCATAAGATGTACTATGCGGCTCAGCCTCTCGCGCAGGGCAAGGCCCATATTCTCCCTGCATAGGTAATCCATGACGAATGCAGCCCCTTTGTAGGCCCCGTAAAGCTCGCTGAAGGCACTTAAGCGTTCCCCGAGCAGTACGCGCCTATCTTCCTGTATCTGCTTTAACATACAACAGCCTAGATTTTTTTATATCGATGCAAACATAAATACATTGGCTTTGCTCATGCTACGGTCCATGCGCCTGCAGCCATGCTATCGCCTGCGGGCTTCATAAATGTTTCTGTGAGCGCTTCCAGCTTCCGGTCTAGCTACGTCTCTCATAAAATCGATTATTCCGAAGTATCCGAGCATCTCTGCCTCTTCCATGAACTGCTGGCTTGTTAAGCTGTCTATGCACCCTTCAACTCCGATTAGCCTGAAGTATTCTCTTATTACAAAGCCGGCCTTGTCCTTCACAAAGCCTGCCACCCTGCTGTTTGCCACTGCGGGGCAGGTAAGCACGTCTATGCAGCCAGGGTTTTCAGGCAGCGCATCTTTAGCTGCAGAAAGGTAGCTCTCTGCCTTCCGGCGCAGGCTCTTTAAAAAATCCTTGAATTCCGGGCTTGTAAGCTTTTCTATCCTGTTCGTCTTTCCTATGATATGGAAAAGCAAGCCGTTACTGTCATATTTCTTTGTAATATTTGCAATATCTTTGTCAATAACCCTCCTGTCTGCAAGCGCCTCGGCGTTCAGTGTAACGTCAACGGCATCGAAATAACCTCGCCTGCTTCTGCCCAGCAGGTCCAGGAAGGTGATGAATGCATCTCCCATGATAGCATAAGGCCTATCGAGCGCAGCGCCTTCGCGGAAGTATATTCCTGCTTCTTTAGGCGTAATGTTCCTGGCAATGCGCTCTACGTGCTGCAAATAAGCAAGGCCTAACCCTAGTGCCTCAGCAGCGGCTATCCTTACGGCCATCTTGTGTGCGCCGGCATAATTGCCATACCTTTTCTCGAACTTTTCAAGCTCCTGCCTGAACTCGGCTTCTTTGTGCATCTCCGGCAATCCAGGCTCGGCGTTTGGCTTGGTACGAAATAGCATTGGCTCATCTGCATTAGCTATACAATCAGGGCTTGTGATATATAACCTTTGCCTGCAGCCTGTGCGCAAGGTTCTTAAACCTTTCATTCCATATAATAGAGAGCGGTGAGAATGTGGTTGAAAGAAAAGCAAAGGAAAACGTAGTCTTAGACCCGGAGCCATATATGGAAAGAATGCTGCATTATCGTGAGAAGCATTCGGCATGGTACATCTTCCAGTCCATATATGTGGGCATATACTTATTTATAGTGGGCTCTCTCTTTGTATTGCAGGGCCAGACAAAATACAATACTAGCCAGACATTTGGCATATCCCTTGTGGTTTTGTCGTTCATGGTAATAGTTTATGGCTTTGTAATGTCTCTGCACGCAAAGCTGATGAAGAGATACGGGTAGGCTTTCTTTTATTTTTAATTTTTATTTTCACTTGCATTTTCTAATGTCATAAAGGCAGTTTCTAAGGTACCTGGCGATTCTCGCATGCTTAGCATACCAAACATATACACAAGCAGGCATCTGAAGTACTTCATATTAGTGCCAGTGCTGCTCATGCTTGTGGGCATATACTTCTCATCTAGGATAGTTCTTGACTCATCGCTGAGCGGAGGCGTCAGCATAATACTCCAGACCAACACAACATCAAGCACACCCAGCATAGCCTCTTCAATAGCATCAAAACTGCACATACCCCAGCCGAGCATACAGCGGAGCCCTGGCGGGCTTCAGATAACGCTTGCGATAAACGAGAGCCTAGCCAAGGCTGATACGTATCTTCTTAACTTCTATGCGTATAGGGCATCGTATTCCAGCTCAGAGGTCAATGCTACTACGCTTTCGCTTGCGCTTGAGAGAAGCCCCGGAAACAAAACAATCGAGGCTGGCCTTGCAAACGCTACATCAGGGATGAACAATTCGCTCTCCGGTATGCATACATCCCTGAATTCTGAACTCGCCGAGCTGGCGCCGTTCATAGGCAGCCCCGGCGCGTCTGCAAACAGCACCGACGCTATGCTTGGCGTAGCGCAGGGCTCATACGCCAATGCAAGCAAGGTCTACCAGCAGAGTATATTAAACGCTATAGGCTCTGTGGTGCCATACACTAGCTATTCATACCAGCAGCTTACGCCTACCCTTGGCAGATACTTTCTGAAGCAGCTGGAATATGTGATACTCGTTGCATTCGTATTGATAATAATAGTCGTCTTCGCAATATTCAGGTCTCCGGCTCCGGCATTCGCTGTGGTCTTCGGCGCAGCGAATGATATGGTCATAGCACTAGGCGCCATGGGCGCTGTGGGCATACCCCTGGGTATAGCGAGCATAGGTGGCCTTCTCATGCTTATCGGCTATTCAATAGACACAGACGTGCTTACGGCAATAAGGATACTCAAGAGGCACGAGGGAACCCCTGAAGACCGTGCATACGCGTCTATGAAGACAGGACTTACCATGACAATGACTGCGATTGTTTCATTCGGAGTGCTGTTTGCGGTATCTGTGCTTACCTACATACCTACATACTACGAGATTTCTGGTGTTGTGTTATTCGGCCTGTTCGGTGACATACTTACGACATGGCTCTTCAACGCAACCATAGTGCTGGGATATAAAAAGAGGAAGGATAGGCGTTCATGATGTCAATAACATACTACCTTAAGGACAAGAAGATACTTGCACTGCTGGGCATACTCCTGCTTCTTCTGGCCCTAGATGCATATTACGGCATACACCTTGGCATAGAGTTCATAGGAGGCACGCAGATACCTCTGGGGCTCGAGCATCCTGTAAATCCTGACGTAATGAGTACACTGATCTCAACGCTGCAGCAGAGGATCTCAACATTCGGCCTTAAGCAGGTAACCATACAGGGCATAGGCAATTCCGAGGTCTATGTTACAATACCCACTGTATCGAAGTCTGACATAAGCAGCACAATAGACGTGATAGAGAAGCAGGGCGTATTCCAGGGCATAGTGAACGGAAGGGAGGCGATAAACGGATCAGCGCTTCTCGGAGGCACAAGCGGCATACAGCCCACATACGTGGCAACAGCAGGCAATGTCACATGGTCTGTCAGCTTCTACATATCGCAGGGCGCAGCTGCCCGCTTCGCAAAGATTGCGTTCGGGCAGGCGAACAAGCCCCTTTACATGTTCCTTGACAGGCCCACAAACGCCATAGTTCTTATGAACGAGTCGCTTCTGGGAGGCACCTCAGTTCAGAGCAAAATATCCGCCCTGAGATCTGCCCTCGTGTTCGGCAACTCCACAGTACCCATGGAGCTCACGGGCCGGGCCGCCAACTGGTCTTCGCTCTCCGGCTTTTTCAAGGCGAACAGAGGCAGATATGCGGATGTGGTCCTCGAGAAAGGCATAAGCAGCAGCATAGCAAGCAACCTGAGTGCGCTTAATTATACCCTGGTATATGTGAGTGCAGCCAACATGACACCGCAGCTTATACAGAACTCGGCAAACCTCACGCAGGGCAGCTTCCTTGCCGATTCATGGCCCGCTGTGGGCCTTCTCTCGGCGCCTGCCCTGAGCCCCGGCGTGACAGGAGGCAGCATAAGCGAGGGTTATACAATATCGGGCAGCTCGCCGTCTACGCTTCCTCTCGCAGGCCAGATCGCCTACGCTAAGAACGAGTCAAGCATAATAGCGAGCATACTGAGCGGCGGAGCACTGCCAGTGCATGTGATTGTGGGCGTTCCTATAACGACTCCGCCTACTCTGGGAAGGCATTTCGAAGTCATAAGCGTGGTGGCGCTTCTGCTTGCAATCGTTGCAGTCGGCATAACCATAGTCATAAGGTACAAGAGGTTCTTCCTCATAGCCCCTATAATACTAACAACTCTTGCAGAGCTCTTCATAATAGTCTCGATAATAGGGCTTGTGGGCACCATAGATCTCTCTGCAGTCGCTGGAATGATAGCAGTTATAGGAACAGGCGTCGATGCACAGATAATAATAACCGACGAAACGCTTCTAAGCCCTGGCGGCTCAAGCGTCAAGACAAAGCTGGGCCATGCCTTCAACGTTGTCTGGTGGGATGCCATACTCCTTGTAATAGCAATGCTTCCCCTCCTATTCTCTTCATCACTCGTTGATGTGATAGGCTTTGCCGAGTCAACGATACTCGGCGCGCTCCTTGGTGCGCTGATAACGAGGCCTGCCTACGGCGCCATAATAAGCAGGCACTATGCGCGTGGTGGTGAGGGTGCCTAAGCACTGCCCTATCTGCAACGCTTCAAGCAACGACGCTGAATTTGTGGGCGAGTTCTGCGCATCGTGCGCAGGCAATAGATTGTCGAAGAGGACGATTCACGGCGTTAGCATAGAGCGATGCAGAAGGTGCAGCAGGATACGCATAGGCAAGGAGTTCCTCAAGCCTGATCTTGGAAGCATGCAGAAGGCCATAAGCTCTTCATTCAAGGGCCATCCGATAAAGCTCATAAGCATAGAGGATGATTCGGCAACGATAGAAATAATGCATGATGAGAATGCAAAGACCGCTGTTGAGAAAAGGATAAATATGAGCTTCGAGCCAATATTATGCGAGAGGTGCAGGAAGAAGGCAGGCTCATATTACGAGGCTGTATTCCAGCTCAGGGGCGATGCGGAAAGAATTAGAAGGCTCATCTCGAAGCTGACCTTGTACCTTGAAAGGCGCAGTGCGTTTGTCACGAGGCTGGAAAATAAGGACAGCGGCATTGACGTCTATATAAGCGACAAGAAGCTTGCTGTTGCCTTCATATCCAAAGGGCACCTCGAGGCGAAGGCCTCCTACACACTATACGGTCTTAGGAATGGAAAGAAGATTTACAGGCATACATACGCAATCAGGCTCTGATACGAAAGCCGTGAGATTCGCTGCCATGCTTGCTGCTTTCTTCCTCATTGCAGGCATGAAGCATGCATTTACGCCAAGGCTTATAATGCCGCTTAGTGAGAGCTGCGCTCAGATCAATGCCACATCGCTCTCGTGCGCCGACGCGGAGAGCATAGGCCTCTCCTTTCCGATAGCATCAGGCTATCCGTTATACTACGGCAATTTCACGGTTTCGCAGACCGATTACGCCAATGTGAGCGAGCCTATCGACCTGTCGGGCTCACGGTGCATTGCCGGAAATGAGCCGTCGTGGTGCGCCGTAACGCTCAGGCCCATAGCATTCACAGAGGGCAACGGCATAAAGAATGCCTCAATAACGCTCAGGCTCTCTTCAACGCTCTACCCAGAGGTAAGCTACAACTATACCCTGAACCTGACAGTATACCATTATCTGACAGCACACGAAAAGACTGTATTGCATATATACAACTCCACGCTCTCATCATTCACAGGCTATGAAAACACCTATAATTACATATGCGGCACGTACAGCATATGCAACAGCAGCATAGGCATCACTCTTGCCAATGTGTCTGCATATATGCATAACGCCACGCTCTGCGCAAGCAATTCATTGATAGAATGCGCGTATTACAACGCCTCGCTTGCCAATCTTACCCTGATGAACAGCGCAGAACACATATCCCTGTTCATAAGCAATGCGAACACCATAATAAACAACAACGTTCAGGCCGGCGATACTGTGCTTCTGGCAGAGGCCAACTATACCTCAAGCTATGCCCTGCTCAGTAACTGCACTGCAGGTAGTACCCCCTATTCAGGATATTTCGGCGGCAGGATTGCCTCAGCGCTCAACTACACAAGCCCAGTGACCCCGGAGGGCTCGCTTCTCTACCTTAACTTTTCACGCAATCTTTCAGCATCGCTTAACAGCGCTATATCGAACTGCAGCAAAAAGAATGCAGCCGGCATTCTTCCAGCAAAGGGTCTGCGACTGCCCCGGATTTCATTGGGCTTTATAAGCGCTATGGCAGGCTCTTCAGACCTGCCGTATATAGTGAGTGCAGTGGCTCTTCTGGCATTGATACTCTATATGCGCGCAAGGATAAACGCGGCAAGGGAGATAAACATGATAAGAAAGGGCTCAGATAAAAAAGGGGAGAGTGAGATAGTGGCAGAGGCAGGGGCAGAGGCCAAAAATCCAGACCCGGATTCAGATACAGTCATAGAGGTAACCACGAATACCCAGAAGCCAGAAAAGGAGGATAATGCCTAGCATATGCAAACTTCAGCACTACTTCTCCCTCCATCTCGTTTTCTTTAACGCTATGGCAAGGAGCGCGGCAGTCATAGCAATGAGCACAATCCAGTCAATAGCCACGTTTGCGCTGCTAAGCTGCAGATATCCCGCCGCATTCTGGGCCAGCTCAGCGGCATAGGTTGTAGGAGAGAGGTATGTCATGTACCTGTAGGGCAGCGGTATGTGGGTTATCGGATAATATATAGGGGGTATTGTTGAAAGCAGTGTGGATAATATAACAGAAAAGGACCAGTTCTCCATAACCTCGGATGAGAATGTGGAGAGCATGAAGCCGAGCACTACTGAGAAGAGGAACATGAGAAGCATGGCGAGCATTATGGCCATTGCGCTTGCCAGAGTAACCTTTATGAATACCGCTGCAAGGATGGCAAAGGCCACGAGCGACGGCAGATAATAGATGAGCTCAGATAGGGCCATGCCAGTTATGTAGACCGCTGCGCTAGTCGGCGAACTCACTACTACGTCCTGGAGCCTGAAGTCGTTCTTGAGATGAGAGAGGTCGGCTTGGAGGGAGGTGCCTGAAGAGACCATGCTCGTTATGAAGCCACCTTCTATGGCCACGCCTATGAGCCTGCCATGGCTCACGAATGTAAGCACGAGGAGAAGCGAGAGAGGAGCCAGAAAGGTGTTTATAAGCATGAGCGGATAGCTCTTCATTGCGTATACTGCATTCACGAGTATGGATGCAATATACTGGTTAATCCTTTTACTCATGCCTTTTATAATCCTCATCCTCGTCTATGGGCCGTTTGACTATGTAATAAAAGATGTCATCAAGCGAGACAGGGTTCGTTGAAAACCTGACTCCACGTTCTATGAATTCCTTAGACAGCCTGCGTGCCTCCTGCTCGGTTGTCAGTATCTGCTCAAGGCCATCAAGCCCCTTAACTATAATGCCGGCTTTCACATCATAAAATCGTAGGAACTCGAGTTTATGAATTTTCGAAGGTTTTGGAATATTTAACTGTAAAGCAATATCTCCAACAAGGCATCTGAATGATTTATAAATAGACGATTATCATCGTCCTATGGTATTTATATATCAGAACAAATGAAATCATTCTACAGACAATAATGGTGTAAAAATGGTGATGCCAGTCCAACACAGCGCGGGAAGACTATTAGTGCTTCCCAGGTGCAATTCAGACAGGTTGTAGGACTAAGACCATTACTATCCGCTGTTATAACAAATAACCAGCTTCTTATTCTTTCTGAAATAGGCAATAGAGCAGAAACTATAACTTCACTACTTCTGCGGCTATCTACAACTCAAAGCATACCTCTATCAACACTAAAGAGTAGCGCTAAGTCATTGAGAGAACTAAACATAATAAAATTCGGTAATTCTGGAATAGCAGAGCTTACGCCTACTGGAAAACTCCTTACCAGAATCTTTTCTATTAATATTAGAGGTGAAAAGAATGAATAAAATAGTAAATAGTGGTCTACCCCACCTACTTAATTACGATGGACTTACGAGAAACCTTAAGAAACAAATATAGAATTTCACTAACTCCTACAGCAGAAAGACAAATAATTGAACTAGGCAAGGAATTTGTTAATGCATTTAGGAGACTAAGTCAGCTAGATGCAAACTTCGACTTTCAAGTACGCCAAGCAGATGTACTTTCCAGAAGTTTAACGGCAGGAGTCAAAGGTCCATTTATAAGCATGGATAGAGTTTATATTCCTATTGCACCAGGTTATTTGGAAGTTACTAGATTAACAGATCCAAATACTGGAGAAGTTACTATATCTCAAAGACCGGGCCAAAATCCAATTCCTGTACAGATAGCAGGCATACGAAAAGCAGGGTACGATGCAATCACCTTAATTGATGTAGGTGCTTTTGGAGGAGATACATTACTTGAAGTAGTGAGTATGCTTGTGAAAGGAGGTGTCCCAGTTAAGAGTGCACGCCTAGCCGTATCTAGCTATGGGATAGACAAAAAGGTTAAGGGGATCATTGAACTAAGTGTAATTGAAAAATTCAACTTGGGCGAGTGGATAGAACTGCGTGATTTCTTTGGTATAGATGGTAGGAATGTAGGGTTAGATGATAATGGTAATAGGTTATACATTCCTTATTGGGAAAACCTTACTGAATGGGCGAGTATACCAAAACAAGCAGAAAAAGTAATAGCAGATCTATGCAAATCCTATAATAAAGTATTAATGAAGATTTTAAGCGATGCTGGTGCTGCTATAGAAACGATAGGCTTGCAAGTGAAGTATAGGAGAAATAATAAAGTTAATAATAGAGTTAAGAGAACTGCATCTGTTGACTTATTTATCTTCGATATGGATGGAACGTTATATGATTTTATAGATTCAAATGATGGCTCTATTCTTAGTTCTAGGTTTTACAAAGAAGTTGAAGAAAATGGTATAAAATTTATAGAACAGAAACTTGAAGTCTCTCGCGAAGAAGCTACTGGAATAAGAAGAAGAATTTTTGAGGAATACGGGGGAGATATTAGTATTGGTCTGGAAAAGGAATATGAAATTGGTAAATCAGAATATTTCCAAAATGTATGGAATATAGATGCAAGTAAGTATTTCGATAGGGATCAAAAACTGATAGATCTACTATCAAGTATAAAAGGTAAAAAAGCAATTTTGACTTCTGCACCGCGTGCATGGGCTGAGAACGCCTTAAGACAGTTAGGTGTTTATGAGTTGTTCGATTCTATCTGGTTTGGAGATGGCTATGTTAGAAAGCCAGATGTTGAGGCATACAAAAAAGTTCTTGATTATTTCGGAATAGCTCCGGAGAGGACATTAGTAGTAGACGACGAACAGAAATGTCTGCAGCAAGCTAAACAGTTAGGTCTACAAACTATGTTAAAAGGTCAAGCAAATATTAACAGCCAAGAAATAGATTACTTGATAAGGCAAATTTATGAGATGACTGAATATTTGAGTTGATAGAATGCTACAACCTCACTTAAAAATAGACAAAATAGAGAAATACGTGATACTTCTTTCCGGGGATCCTGAAATGGAAGGAACAGCCTTAAAGTATCTGGATAAAACTGAACAGATAAGCAATAATAAAGGTTACAAGACTTTCGGAGGAAGGTATAAAGGCATAGGTATATCTATTGTTTCGACTGGAATCGGCTGCCCTTCTGCCGCTATAGCAGTAGAGGAACTAGCTCCTCTTAAACCTGATACTATCATCAGAATAGGTACATGTGGAGGCTTATTAAAAGAGATGAATGCTGGAGATATAGCAATACCTTACGAAGCAATGTGTTGTGATGGAACAACTAAGGAGTATGACTCTAAAATTATCAAAACTAAAGCTTCAAAAGAGATTTTTAGTACTCTATCTCAGACGGCAGAGAAACTTAGCATAAAATACTTTACAGGAGTTAATAGGACACATGATGCATTTTATGAGCCTACTAAGAATTTCACAAAACTATCAGGAAAGAAATTAATAACATCGGAGATGGAATGTTCTGCAGTATTTTTTGTGTCAAAACTAAGAAACATTAGATCTGGTGCAGTCTTAATTGTAAATACTCCTGAACAGCCCGAAGAAGTAGCTAAAGATCCATCAATACTCTACAGGTTAATAGATGAAAAGAAAGTAAGGCTTGGGAAAGACAACGCAGTAAAGATAGCTCTAGAGACGATAAGGTACTTAAAATTGAGATAGAAAGGTGGTATAATTGGATGAAGTCAAACTAACAAAAGAACTGATTAATATTCCCTCGCTTTCAGGATCTGAAGATGAAATTGGAGCAGTTTTAACTAACCTATAGTATGAGAAATTAATAATCGGATATTCTCACCATTAAAAGGTCCTTCTTGAAAGACTCTCGAAGTAATGCCTTCAGTTCGGGTAGAGAAGAATAGGGTTTTGTGCCAACCCATCTTTTGACGTTTTTCCAATACATTTCGATAGGGTTCAGTTCTGGGCTATATGGAGGTATCTGGATAAACTCGATATGATTATCTTTTATATATTTCTTGACTATTATCGAACCTCTCTTCGAGTCTTTTGGACCATGCCAAGGCGCATTGTCTCCTATGATACACAGTTTTCTGTGTTTCGTCTTCAACTTTTTCAAGAAAGAGAGGTATTTCTTTGCATTTATTCTCTTGGAGAACTTTGTATAAATTTTATCGTACCCTAGAGCACCAAAGACACAGGTCTTTTGATACGGGTTCCATACATATTTTCTCGTAGGTCTTGAACTCTTCTTGTACCATCCTCGAGTAAAGTATGGAGTTAGTGGGAAGATACTTTCATCCAGAAAGAAGATCGCATATCCTGCTTTAGTAAGTTTTCTAATTCTCCGTCGAAGTTTTTTTTAAACTCAGACTGGAGTTCTTTGTTCGCCTTTATGTGTTCTGGCCTCGGTGTCTGAATTGAGAAACCAAAAGATCGCATCAGATTGTATATCTGCCTTAGTACATATCCGACTTTGAATTTCTTCTTTATAATGTACTGCACAAGTTTTGATGTCCATACTGCAAAGGGTAAGTCTTGTTCTGTGGGTGATTTCTCGATTATCCGTTTAAGTTGAATTCTTTGTTTTGGATTCAGCTTTTGTGGTTGCCCTTTCTGTTTTATTGAATATCTCCCTTGAAGTCCACGTTCTTCAAAACGCCTGAGAGTATCACTCACCGTCTGTATTGGCATGTTAGTAACCTCGCTAATCTCTGCCTCCGTCTTATCCTTTTTTCTTAGGATAGCACACTGTAAACGTATTTTTGCCTTAGGATGGCTTTCGTCCTTATAGAGATACATCAGTCTATCTAGAGATACTCCCGCCAGAAATACTTTATGAGACATACAATTACCACAAACAATACGTAGTAAAGGTATATAAATATTCCGAATATTAATTTCTTATACTATAGGTTTGTAAGCCTACTGCATTTGAGCCCTTGCATTCAACCAACCTCTTTGCACCAGCCTAATATGTCGGGTTAAGCTCGCTCTTCCCTGCAGCATGGTTTTCGTAGAGAGCAGCCACGAAGAGAAATGAGGAGAGCCTGTTCGCATAGGCTATGGCCTTCTTCTCCACTGCATATTCACCGGTAAGCGAGACTATGCTTCTCTCGGCACGCCTTGCTACGGCCCTTGTCAGGTGCAGGTATGACGCACCCTCGCTTCCTGAAGGTATCACGAACTGGCGCAGCTCAGGCAGTGCTTCCGACATCCTGCTTATATGCGCCTCAAGGCCTTCTATGTCGTCGCTGCTGATGCCAGCCTTAGCCGAAGCGCCATTCTGCAGCGATGCAATGTACGCTCCGAGCTTGAAGAGATCATTCTGTATGGCCTGCAGCCATCCCTTCAGCCCTTCCTGTTTAACGTGCTGCGCAGCGACTCCTATGCAGCTGTTGAGCTCGTCTATGTTGCCTATCGCGTCCATAAGCCTGCTGTCCTTGCGTACTCGGCCGCCTAATACGCCTGTCTCGCCGCTGTCTCCGCTGCCTGTAAAATACGGCCCAGCCATTACAACACTGTAATATTCGGAGGCGCAGCTTTTTATAGCATGAGGTATGGCCCGTATTGTGGAGGTTCTGCAAACCTTGGCCAATTATGCTGCATCGCAGCCTGCCCCTGCAACTATGGCATGCCCTACTGAAGCGCCTGCTTCCTTTCCATATGTGCCTAATCGCATTTGGTATATCCACACAGCCTGCACGTATAGCAGCCGTTCTCGTGTATCACGCCGCGCTCCCCGCAGCTTACGCAGACCTCCACCTCGATGCCCACCCCGGCCGCCGCATCCGCACCGATGGGCAGCTGCTGCCCGTGCACAAGGGAGGCGCTTTCCTGGGCCTCTGAAAGGCTTCCCGCAACAAGCGGCTTTGATATGCCTGTCATGATCTCGAGCGCCTTAGCCACAGCATCGGGTATGCTGTAAAGCTTAACCCCACGGTCCCATACTATTGAGGAGTTTGCCTTTATGCCCTTGAGCGTGGTTATGGCCTCGCGCACATCGCCGCCTATCTGAAGGTATTTGCTGATAAGCCTGCCTATGGCATCACAGTAGCTTCGCTCATCGCTGCCGATCTTGCCGAGCGTTATAAAGACCTCCCTCGCAGTGCCGTTATCGAAATTGGCAGTGACGTAAAGCGCTCCGTTGGGCATGTTGAGCCTTATTGTCTGGCCTGCGAGCAGCCTTGGCCTCTCCCAGCTCTTCAGTGCCATTGCCGCCTGCTGCACCCCCGACTTCTTTGCCTTCTCCTGCTCATCGTCAGTTATGAGTATGCCCTCCCTTGAGCCTTCCCTGTATACTGTTATGCCCTTGCAGCCTGCCTTCCACGCCTGCATATATATACTGCCGACTTCGTCTGCTGTAGTGTCCCTTGCGAGGTTTACCGTAGAGGATATGGCGCTGTCTATGTGCTTCTGTATGGCACCCTGCATCTTTACCCTGAACTCAGGCCTTATCTTATGTGCAGGTATAAAGTATTCGGGAAGCTTCTGGTCTGTGCCCTGCTCAATTCCCATAATCTTCATATACTCAATTACAAGGGGATGATATACCTTGAAATACTCCTGGCTGAGGGATTCAGACCTTCTCGTATAGCTGAACGCAAAGACAGGCTCTACGCCGCTTGATGTGCCTGCCAGTACTGAACCGCTGCCTACTGGCGGTATGGTAAGTATGGCTACGTTCCTGAGTCCGCTTGCGGCTATCCTTTCCCTCACCTCGGGGCTCAGCTCCTTTACAAACTGCATCGAGAGATGCTTCTCTTTATCGAAGAGAGGAAACGGCCCTTTCTCTTTTGCGATCTCTGTGCTTGCAGCATAGGCTATGCTCTTTACCCTTTCGAAAAGTGCATCTATGAACGCTATCGCCTCATCGCTGTCGTATTTTATACCTAATTTTATAAGCATGTCTGCAAGACCAGTCACGCCCACGCCTATCCTCCTGCTCTTCCTTGAGGCGTCACTCTGCTCTTTAAGCGGATGCTTCTCATTGTTATAGTCAAGCACATTATCAAGGAATCTGACAGAGTACCTTACTGCATTTTCCAGATTGTTCCAGTCAAGGCGGGCACTTTTGGAAAAGGCACTTTCCACGAAGGCTGATAAGTTTATATTGCCGAGGTCGCATGCGCCGTACGCCTGCAGGGGCTGCTCGCTGCACGGGTTTGTGCCAATCACCTCCATGCCGTTGTACTCGCTTGGCGAATACCTCTTGACTGCATCCCAGAAGATAATGCCTGGCTCGGCCCAGTCCCTCGCAGAGCTGACCAGCTCATTCCAGATCTTCCTCGCCTTTACCTTTCTCTCAATGCTGCCTGTAACAGTACTGTTAAACCTAAGCGCAAATTCCTCGTCTTCTTCAACAGCGCGCATGAACTCATCGGTTATGCGCACGCTTATGTTTGCATACCTTACAGAGTGCATGTCCTTTTTTATGTTTATGAAATCGATGATATCAGGGTGTTCCACGCTTATTGTAAGCATGAGCGCGCCCCTTCTTCCGTGCTGCCCTATGGTATGCGTTGTCTCGCTGAAAAGATTCATGAACGAGGTAGAGCCTGTAGAGTGCACTGCTGAATTGTTGACCTTGGCTCCCCTGGGCCTGAGTATGCTTATATCAGTGCCAACGCCTCCGCCGTAGCTATACGTCCTTGCCGCTTCTTTGCACCACTCAAATATCGCCTCGATAGAATCGTCCTTTATTGGAATCACATAGCAGTTCAGCAGCGTTGACTTTCTGGGCTGCCCCGCGCCGAACATCACCCTGCCTCCCGGAATAAACCTGAACTCGCCGAGTAGCCAGAGAAACCTTTCTGTCCAGAGCTTTCTCTTTTCCGGATCTTCCTCGGTACTTGCTATCTCCTTCGCTATGCGCTCCCACATCTGCGGCGGGGTTTTCTCAACAGTGCTGCCGGATGAATCGCGCAGCGCATACTTCTCGTAGAAGACCCTGGCGCGTATCTCATCTCCTCCAAAGAAATCGAGCGTCGCCTTCGGGAGCTCTACAGCGGCGCGCTGCGTTCCCGCCACTGCCCCTTTTTCTACCGTTTCCATCCCACTTTCCTTATCCGCCATATAAACACCATGCACACTATATATAGGGCTTCAGCAAGCCACTACATACAAATAGTAGTATATTTAAATACCTTCCACCACCGCTCCGAATAGGCACATATACATGCGTGTATCGCAGGGATTTGTTCATTCGCAATGTGCACATATCACCTAAACTCTCGACAAGGAAGCCCACACGCTTTAGCCGCGGGTAGTTTACATGCAATCTATCCTATTATGCCTGGCTTCTACAAGCCCGTCGCTGCTGCATTCATCCATTACCACCTCCGAGATAAGGTCCCCTAGCCTTACCATCCTTCCGAAAAGCCACTGTGGGGCCTTACCTGTATGGAGTGGTAGTATTGTAAGCCGTTGCATGTTCGAGCTTCTCGCCGCAGGCATAAAAATGTTGTACATAGCCTCTGCTACTATGTGCCGAAGCCTATGCCCATGTGTAAAAGATCAGATATGCCTACTTCCCGCTTATCTTAAACATCTTCGTTCCGCAGACTGAGCATGCGCCTGTGGCTGCCCTGCGGCCGTTCTTCATTGTAACCTCCTTGGCATCCTTCATATCCCTCTTTGACTTGCACTTAACGCAATATGCTTCCATACCATCATCCGATGAATATATCAAACATATGTATTTAAAGCTTACTAATTTTGTTATGTAACCTTGGAAAGTTTACATAACAAAAAGCTAACCTTATTATACCTTGGCAGCCCTATAATATCAGATGCATGACATAAGGCGAGTTACCTAATTCTTGCGTTTCGGTGTTATTATTGAAGACTTTCGAAGAAATGGGCTTAAATAACGAATTAGTTTCTGCATTGAAGAGACAGGGCATAACATCCCCGACAGAGGTTCAGGAGAAGACCATACCATTGATGCTCTCAGGTAAGGATGTAATTGTAAGGTCAAAGACCGGCAGCGGCAAGACGCTGGCATTTCTAGTTCCTATACTTAACAGGGACTACTCAGGGCAGAGATCCACGGTGCTCATACTTGCACCTACGAGGGAGCTCGCACTGCAGATATCAACTGTGGCTTCAAGGATAAAGCCTAGTGACTGCTGGATCGCTACAGTATATGGCGGCGCATCGATTAATGTCCAGATGAACATTCTGGCAAAAAGCCCGCGCCTTATAGTGGGTACCCCTGGAAGAATAATTGACCTCATCAGGAGGAATTCGCTGCGACCTCGGGCAATAAGCACAGTAGTGATAGACGAGGCAGACACAATGCTCGACATGGGCTTCATAGACGATGTGGAGTACATACTCTCTGAGACTTCTCCTGAGAGGCATACTGTTCTATTGTCCGCTACCATTCCTGAGAAGATCGTAAAGATGTCGCAGAACTACATGAAAGGCCCTACCCTTCTTTCCATAGGCGATGAAGACGAGGTTACGGTCAGAGAGATAAGGCATTCCTATTTCATTGCAGATGGATCAAGAAAGCTTGAAGCCCTTCTTTCATACATAGAAGCCTACAATCCCAAGAAGTCAATCATATTCCTAAGAACAAAACATGAGGCGAACCTTATCCATAACTTCCTCAGAAAAGAGGGCTATGATGCGATGCTTATGCATGGAGGCCTGACGCAGTCAAAGAGAGAGCACTCTCTCAGGAATTTCAGGAAAGACGTGAGGTTTCTTATTGCAACCAACGTAGCCGCAAGGGGCTTGGACGTAGATGACATAACCGATATAATAAATTTCGACATACCCGATGATCCATTGGTGTATGTGCACAGGGTAGGCAGATCTGCAAGGATGGGAAAGGAAGGCAAAGCATTCAGCATCGTAGGATACAAGCAAAGAAGCATGATAGACGATATAAAGTACATAGCCAATGTCGAGATGCGCCAGATAAGCCTTGATACAGGCAGATACGGCGGTGCAGTTGCTAGGTTCTTGGCAGAAAGCAGGGGCAGTCACGGCAGGAATGCGCATGAATTCAAAAGGCAAGGATTTGGTGGCAGAAAGAACTACCATGGGGAAAGGGAGAGGTTTAACGGCCATAGAAGAAACCAGGGGAGGTCTAATAGGCGGCATAGCAGCAACAGAAACGGCAATCAAGGCCGTTTTTGAGTTGATAGCCAATGAAGGCAATAGCCCAAAAAGATCTTTTTGGCTGCAGCCTGGCATGCATTGCATCTATAACTGGCGTAAGCTACGATGAGGCGAAAAAGAGGCATCTGACGAAGGAGAAGCTAAGGCAGCTGCAAGAGTATGGCTTTTTATGCAAGGATCTGGTAGGCATTCTGGCAAA
Source organism: Microcaldota archaeon (assembly GCA_021796295.1). Lineage (GTDB taxonomy): Archaea > Micrarchaeota > Micrarchaeia > Micrarchaeales > CABMGC01 > JAJYIA01. The sequence goes on along the minus strand of JAJYIA010000008.1, from coordinate 488 downwards.
TGCAGGAAAAGAATACTCTTATAAGCATCTGAAAGGGCATGAACGGCTACCATACAACGCAATCGTCTTCATAAAGAGATCAACACGCTACCCTTACGGGCATTATCTCCTTAAAACTGCCAATGGCTGGATGGATCCCTGGAGAAACTTTGAGTTCAAAAAAGCTAGAATAACTGAGGCATGTGCAGGATTTCGGAAAAGGCTGCCTGGAAAGCCGATTTATGCCGTCTTTCCTCGCTGAATGTTGTACCATATTTACTATATTATAAGTATATAAAATTCTGCCTATTGCTCTGTGCACCGATCACTATTATTTTTTCTCTGCTTCGTACACCGTGCATTATAAATATCTCTGTCCTTTTTACCTTGAAATACTCGGCAAGAGCATCTACCATTGCAGCGTTCGCATGCCCCTCGAGGGCCTTTTCCCTTAGCTTAACTTTGTAATCCTTTTCGCCTAGGCGCTGCACAGATCCAGTCCTTGAGTT
>JAJYIA010000048.1 GCA_021796295.1 Microcaldota archaeon | reverse complement strand
CTATCTGCTTCCTTTGGCTTCGTCATAAGTCCTTTCAAATTCATCCTTTGCATATGCGACTAACTTCTCAAGCCCTTCGCTTGTTTTCGATTCCGCTATAAGCCTTATCTTCTGGGATGTATTTAAGGACCATAATATAAACCTGCCTTTCTGAATATCCAGTGTCTGAATATCCTGCAATGCCTGCATGCATTGCGCAAACACAGCCAAAAGCCTGTTGCAGGCATGTACTGTACCCAGCAAAAAGCTATAAAAGGGTATTCGTTGAATGTGTGAGTATATAAGGTGTTGTATTGCGCGGAAAGGAACCACTTGTGACATGCGACAGCTGCGGAAGGAAGATGCCACGCAGCAAGGGCGTGATATATGAAAAGACCATACGCTTTGGTGCTGATCCCTCAACACAGATAAATGTGAGGTTCATGGAGAAGAGGAAGCTATACTACTGCATAAGCTGTGCAAAGCACAGGGGCATATTCGAGAGGAAGAAGGAAGAGGCAGAACGGCGTGCAAAGCGGTTTTAGGTCCTGTGATGAGTATATGGTGGGAAGGTGGGAATAGATCCGAACGAACTGCTCATATTCAAAAAGAGGCACATGACCTTCGGAAACACTGTGGCCAATGCTGCTGAAAATGAGGAGAAGGCAGAATCTTATACTGAGAAGGATCTGCCTGACGTATACCGTGAGCATCTTGCCGGGCAGTACAATGCCCATGAACTCCCAATGGAAGAGCCAAAGGCCCCCGAGCCTCATTTTAAGGAGAAGCCATCACAGCAGCCCAAGAAAGCACTGGAATTGACCCATTATCAGGGCGCAGCCATCGCGCCTCCTGAGCAGCAGCAAATCCTGCAGCCTCAGCCCTCAGCTACCGCTTCTGTCTCTCCAGGCGCAGGGCCTCAACGCGAAGAAGCGCGGCATTCAGTGGCACAGTCCGTGGCAGTGGTCAAAAAGCTGCGCAAAAGGCCGTTTACTCCAAGCGAGAAAAGAAGCATAAAGGAGGCCAAAAACAGGAAATGCACCATACACCCGTGGAGAAAGGCCTATGCAGCATGCGCATACTGCCGCAGGCCGTTCTGCTATGCCGACCTTATAGACAGCAGCGGCGCACTTTACTGCATGGAGGACATAGACAAGGTGAGCCGTGAGCCCAAGAAGCCGAGGATAATGTTCAATGCCTATTCGTATTTTGCATCGCTCTTTGCAGTAGCCTATTCCACGCTGCTTCTTTATTACACATACCCCCAATTGGTATACATCGTGAATTATGCGCGTGCAGTAGGTCCTACAAGCTTCCTGTTTAACCTGAGCTCCAGCTACTACGTCTCATTGGTAAACCTGATACTTGCGACTATCGGCTACATCTCTGCGATACTCATGATGTCAACGTCAACCCCGCTCTTCGCCTCAAGCAGCATATTTGTTGGGTCTGCGCTGCTGGTTCTGGGCTATGAATACTTTTCGACAAACGCCGCATACCTCTTCATTGTAAATGTAGCAGGATTCGCAACACTCTGTAGCATGGCCATAAGCAGGATGGTCTCGTCGCTCAACAGGCGCATTATAGAGGAAACCCCTCTGAATCTTGAGAAGTATATGGTCGGCAATTACTGAATAGTGTTAGCTATCGTGGCGTAAACCCCACATCCTTCAGGGGTGGGATATAAGCCACGTAGAAACGAAATATATGACGGGCAACTAAAGAGAAGGGTATACATAGAAGAACAAAAAGGAATGTAGATGAAAAAAACATACCAGTTCAGACTAAAGTTGCAACCAAAAGAGTGGAAAAGGATGCACAACCAGTTGGAACTGTCAAAGAATTTCTACAATGAACTTCTGCAAAGAATGGAAAACAATTACAAGAAAGATAAAACAACAAAAGTAAGCAAAAAGACATTCAACAGGATTAAGCAGGAAGTATTCATAGAACATCCAGAATACAGGAAACTCTACTCTCAAGTCGCAGACGACATTTCAAGGAGGGTTTTAAGGGCATACCAGAACTTTTTCAGAAGGTTAAAAGAGGGAGCAAAGGAGAAAGGATTTCCAAGACCGAAGAACTACTACAAGTCGATCACCTATCCGCAAAACAACGGCTCATTCATTATCAAAGGGAACAAATTGAAGGTTTCAAAGATAGGAACAATGAAAATATATCTTCATAGGCAGATAGAAGGGAGTATAAAGACAATGACAATAAAAAGGGACAGGCTGAACCGTTTCTATGCAACCTTCTCTGTGGAATATGACAAACCAAGAGTGCAGGAAAAAAGAGAGGAGAAGGCAATAGGAATAGACATGGGCATCCATTCCTTAATCGCAATGTCAGACGGTACAGCAATCGAGAATCCAAAGTTCTTAAAAGAATCAGAAAAGAGGCTGGCACTCTACCAAAGAAGAATGTCAGGAATGCAGAAAGGTTCAAACAGAAGAAGAAGGCAGAGAAGGAAGGTCGCAAAAATCCATCAGAAAATCGCAGACCAAAGAAACGATTTTATGGATAAACTGACAACAAACTTAACAAAAACTTACACCTCCTTTGCAGTAGAGAATTTGCAGATAAACAACATGCTTCAGAACCACAACCTCGCAAAATCAATCACCGATGCGTCGTGGGGAATCTTCATAAGAAAACTTTCATGCAAGGCTGAAAGCGCTAACTTGAAAGTCATTGGAGTTCAGCCACAAGACACATCAAGGAGATGTAGCAATTGCGGGGCAGAAAAGGAGATGCCTCTATCTGAAAGGGTTTACAGATGTGATTCGTGCCATCTGAAAATTGATAGGGATATAAACGCATCAATAAATATACTGCAAAAAGCAACTACCGTAGGGCATACGGGAAGTCAGGCTCGTGGAGGAGACTTAAGACTCACAGGGGCAGTCTCCAATGAAACGAGAACTAATCCTGCAAACGCAGGGGAAGCCCACACGCTTTAGCTGTGGAAGGATGTCACGTCCATTATACTGCATATGGAATAATAGCGCATGTGTTTGGTTCTATGCCTGAAAGTTTCAGCGTTACGCCCTATGATGTCGAAGGCAGCGTGAATTATGAGGAGCTTGCGAGGCGTTTCGGCATAGGGCATATAGATAAAGGGCTCGAGAATAAGCTCGAGAAGAATGCAGGAAACCTGCACTTCCTGATAAGGCGGCACATATATTTTGCGCAGAGGAACCTTTCATGGCTGCTTGACGAGTACGAAAAGGGCAACAGATTTTATGTATACACAGGCATAGCCCCGTCAGGATCTATGACTGTAGGGCACCTCATTCCGTTCGTGCTGGCGCAGTGGCTTCAGGAGCGCTTCGATGCAGACGTATATATTCAGATACCTGATGAAGAGAAGTTCCTGATAAAGAAAGGCGGTGCGCTCACGTTGGAAAAGACGCGCGAATTGGCCTATGACGATGCCCGCAATATTGCAGCCCTGGGATTCAAGAAGGGCAAGACAAAGATATTTTTAGATACAGAATATGCAGGTGTGATGTACAAGCAGGCTGTGCGGGTTGCAAGGCATATAACCTTTTCCACAGTAAAGGACGCCTTTGGATTTACGCCTGAGACAAACATAGGCGCTCTCTTTTACACAAGCATGCAGACTGTAGGCTCGTTCATAAAATCCGTTGAAGAAAACAGGAACGTGCCCTGTCTTATACCGCTTGGGGTGGACCAGGATGTGCACTTCAGGCTTGCAAGGGACATCGTTGAAAAGCTGGGCTATTACAAGCCTGCAATAATACATAGCAAGTTCCTGCCTGGGCTTAAGGGCACCCCGAAAATGTCCTCAAGCGACCCCGGCAACGCAATATACCTTAACGACAGCAGGGAGACAGTGATCAAGAAGGTGAATTATGCGCTTACAGGGCAGCAGGCGACGGCAGAGCTGCAGAAAAGGCTCGGAGGAAACCCGGATAAATGCTCGGTATGTCAGTATTACAGATACTTCTTTGAGCCTGATGACAAAAAGCTTGAGATGATCACCTCTGCTGAAAAGGACGGCAGCATGCTCGCAGGTGAGCACAAGGCCGAGCTTGCAAAGAGGATAAACGCATTCCTTGAGGGACACAGGAACAAGAAGGAAAGGCTGGGCGAAGGCATAGAGGATTTTATGGTAAGGTCCTAGCATTTTGCGCCCTTTCTTAAGAAGCCGGAGCGCGTTATCTCGAAAAGCAGGGGTTCTGTGGCGTGGTTTGTTTCACGCATTTTTACTATCCTTATAAAGTGAAACGCGCTACCTTCCTTCCCTCCGGCGGGCCCGCTGATCTCTATTATGCCGTCGATCATGAAAGTGCCGTAAAGGCCGAGGGGCTCTATTAGCTGGGTCTGTTGCACAGGCGTCTCTGCCGTCATCACGCAGGTTATGCCGCGGCTGCGAAGCTCCTCGGTTAGAGAGGAGACAAGCCTTGTGAAGCTCATGTCATCAGGCATCGAGGCGCGTATGGTATTCAGAGAGTCTATGACTATAATCCTTGATTTGTTCTGCTCGATTGTTTTCAGAACCTGGCCTATGAACGCCTGCTTCACCTCCGAGGTCTCTATTGCGCCATGCGGCGTATCGTTTACAACAGAGAGGATATTTCCAGACATTAATGTATCTATGTCTTTGAAATCAAGAAACACTGATTTGACATTCCTCAGAAGGTTTGCCTTGGGTATGTCAAGGATTACATAAGTTACAGGTATGTTCATCTTTGCGTTGTTGTAGAGCGTCTCGAATGCAAGCAGGGTCTTGCCTGATCCTGCCGCTCCGGAAATAAGCATCTGGTCTCCTTCAGGTATGCCTCCCCTCAGCATCTTGTCAAGGCACTCTACGCCTGTACTTATCCTGTTCAACTCCTGGGCATTGGATGGCATTTGCGTATTTTTGCCCGGCTTCTGCACTAACCTGACAATGGAGGATCTTCTATTTAATACTCGGGTTTTTTTGTTGCCTGCACCCATAGGCCCACCCCGACCTATCGCCTTGCATTATTAACTCGGGAAGTATTTAAAAGGCTTGTGGTGGCAATGACACAATGGGTATTGAAAATGCATACGGCAAATCCGTTACTTTACATAGCAGTATTTATAGAAAATAGGTCATATAGTAATTATAATGCAAACGCAGGGATAGCGATGAAACCAGCACGGGCATCAGATGCAAAGCAGAAGGCAGGGCTTAATGGCCTCTTCCTATATCTTCCTGCTGCGATTGCGGTGGTTGCAATCGCAGGCTTATATGTAATAAGTGGAAGGACGGCAACGCAAAGCGGCAGATATGCATATGTGGCAAATCTGAACTCGGGCAATATTGTGATAATTGACACTGCAAAGAATGAAGTCACAGGAGTATTGGCAGGCTTTTCTGGTGGTCCTATGGGCATAGCCTTCGCGAGAAGCGGCGCTGTATATATTACAAACCTTAACTCTGCAATTCTGTAGGGAATAAGTCTAATTTTAGCCCCTCAGAGAGGGCAGTAGCTCTAGCTGTTACCTCCGAGAGCAGTTTCTGACCATTTGTATATTCCACGAGGTATACCTTGG
>JAJYIA010000047.1 GCA_021796295.1 Microcaldota archaeon | reverse complement strand
CCATTCACTTTTCCCGTTTATTAAGGTGTTCTTCTTCGGGAGAATGAAGAATTTAGTAAACCTGTCGAATTTATCGACTATCGATTGAAATGTGTAGTATCTGTCAAGTCTTACACTGTTGACTTCTATGTCAAGTCTTTCCATCATTTTCCTTGCGTCGTTGAACGCCTCCACCTCCGATCTCATTCCTGTTCCATAACCTACATACATTTTCGTCTTCAGATCCAAGAATGCAAATGCATATGCAAATATCTTCTTCCTGCCATTTGATTTTTTTCCGTTTGTGGAGTAATGTTTTGTCACTGTAAGTCCATATCCAGTTCCATCGCCGGACAGATCAACATTCGTTATACTTTTCTTCTTTATCATTATCACAAACATGTTGTGCAGCGCCATAGATATGAGAGGGTCCGAATACAATCTTTCGACGGTTTTATATGTTGTCGATATGTTGTGCAATTTTCCAAAGAGAGGCAGCAACCTTGCAGTCTTTCTGTTGCTGGTGTCAAAAATGTCCTTCAGCAACAACATCATGACCTTATTTTCTACTGATATTTTCCAAGGTCTGCCTATATGTTTGGTGTTTTTGACCAGAGGTACTGTTGCCGCTTCTATGAGCGGTTTTATTTCCTCCACGGCAGTACTCAACCTGTTCTTATACTCAGTTTCGTACCTCCCCCAATCTCTATCCTTCTTCACCGAGTACTTCTCTTTGTAGTACTCAATCAGTTTGTCGAGGTCCAATTTGAACCTCCAGAATCTCTCGTTTGTCAGTCGGTATGGCTTCATGTAATCACATGTATATATTAACCGTAAGATATTTAAGTATTTACATGTATTTACTATGATTGTGATCTGATGAGGAAAGTGAATCTAACTACTAAAAATCTGAAATTATCTGAGGATGTGATAGTCGTAATGGAAAAAAGAGTTACACCTTACGGCAATGGCGCAAAAGTTGATTGTGTTAAAGAATACATAGGCAGAAGAGCCTATGTGGTAATTGTAAAGGACTAATTAGGGACTTATGTCCCACGCCCCAGGCCCTGCAAATCTATATATATCTGAAAAACACATTAAGGTAGTGTTATCATGGAGCAGCAGAAGCATCGTGGCGCTGACGCGCCAAACGCAGAGCAGAAGATATCCTCAATAATAACCAGGCAGCGAGAGCACAGCATAAGCCTGATAGAGAGCCTTCTGAGGAACAGGAATACAGGCCACAAGCTCGAGCTGTTTGGAGAGCGCTCAGAAAACACTAAAAAGGGCTACAGGGCGATCTTCCCTGACGGAAGGACCATTGAGCACATAAGGCACATGGTGAAGCACGGGGACGGCATTACAATAAAGCCAGTCATAGAAGATAATGGTACGACATTCCTTGTCCTGCTTTATAAACCTGAGCTCGCCATGGGCAGATGGCTTCTTGAATTTCCTACAGGGGTGGCAATGCAGACTGAAAGTACAGAAGATGCAGGTTTAAGGATGCTGGCCAAAGAGACGGGCCTGGTTGCGGATAGGGCAAAGGTGATACTGCGTGAGATGCACTTTGCTCCGTCTAGGCGTGACCAGCGCGAAACAGTTATAGAGGTAAGCGGCATAACGCACGGCACAGCGATGCATGCCAATCCGCTTGTAGAAGTTCACTTCGTGCCAGAGGAGTACCTAAGGCCTCTGCTCAGGATGAGCGCAAAGACAGACCCGCACAGCATCATAAAGGACTTCAAGACCTATTCAATAATTGCAGAGCACCTCCTGGAGCGCACGCCGTAGGCACACCACGTCTCAAAACAGCTGCGCAAGATTATTAAAGCATTGCATCTAAAGCCTTATTCATGGAAGATATGAGCGGCGAGGAAAAGAAGTCATTGGTCATAGCCATTGGCATAGTGGTGCTTACCATAGTCGCTTTCCTGGCTTTTGTCTACGGCGGCGGGGTGCTTTTCTATATCATAGCGCTTATAGCCATAATCCTAGGCTTTTATATGGCATACCGCGTCTCGAAGGAAGGCAAGCAGAAGGGGCAGAAGGCGCAATGGCGTGCAAGGAAGGCAAGGTAGGCTAGAAGGGCTGGTTTGATGGAGAAGCTTATAATAGCTGAAAAGCCTAGCGTAGCGGTGAGGCTTGCGCTTGCGCTAGGCGAATCAAGGCCGCAGCGGCAGATAGTGAACGGCGTAAGCTACTACATTGTAAACAACAAGGGCGATACGCTTTATGTAGTTGCGGCAGCAGGCCATCTCTTCTCACTGCACCAAAAAGACCAGCAGAACACGCTGCCCATCTTCTCAGTTGAGTGGCTTCCTTCTTATAAGGTCAACAAGGCATCTTACTTCACAAAGAAGTACCTTGACGTGATAGAAGAGGTGGGCAAGCGCTGCAAATTCTTCATAAACGCATGCGACTACGATGTAGAGGGCACAGTGATAGGCTCGAATATCCTCAAGCAGGTCATAAACCACGATGTGAACATGGAATTAGGGCCTGAAAGCATAAAGAGGATGAAGTTTTCCACTACTACGCTCAAGGACCTCGCTTCAGCATATGCTGGGCTTCAGCCCTTTGACATTGAGAACCTCAATGCAGGCGAGGCAAGGCATATACTTGACTGGATCTGGGGCATAAACCTCAGCAGGGCCCTTATGCATTCACTTGCCTCAGGAGGCACAAAAAGAATACTCAGCATAGGCAGGGTGCAGGGTCCTACGCTCGCTGTACTTGCGAAGCGCGAGCGCGAGATAAGCGCATTCATACCGACTCCGTTCTGGAAGCTCTTTGTATCCTGCGAAGGCGTGGAATTCGAGAATAAGAAGGGCAACATAGAGGACGAAAAGACCGCAGAGGCAGCACTGAAGGCTACGCAGGAAGGCAGCGCTACGGTAAAGAGCCACTCAAGAAATGAGGAGGCGCAGTACCCTTTTCCGCCATTTGACCTGACATCACTGCAGCTTGAGGCCAGCAGGGTTTTCGGCCTTGACCCGTCAAGAACCCTTGCAATAGCCCAGACCCTATACGAGCATGCATACATTTCCTATCCAAGGACATCTTCGCAGAAGCTTCCCTATACCCTTAATCTAAAGGGCATCATAAATGCGCTTGCAAGGAACCCGAAATACGGCGAAAGCGCATCACTGCTCATGGCAGCATCGCGCTTCAGACCGCACGAGGGCCAGAAGGCAGACGAGGCTCACCCTGCGATACATCCCACAGGGGAGCAGCCGAAAGGCATAGACGGCGAGGAGGAGAAAACATATGACCTTATAACAAGGAGGTTCCTTGCATGCTTTGCAGAAGAGGCGCTTTTGGAGAAGAGCGAGATCACGCTAAGCATAGGCGGCGAGGAGTATTCGGCAAGGGGTGGCATAGTCAAGAGGCAGGGTTGGCTGCAGCATTATACCTATTACAAACCAAAAGAACTCAGGCTGCCGGACCTCAAGGAAGGCGAAGGCGCAGAGATAGAAAAGGCCTACATAAAGAAGGGCATGACAGAGCCTCCGAAGCGCTATTCGAAGGCTACTCTCATAAGCCTGCTTGAGAAGAAGAATCTCGGCACAAAGGCCACCCGCGCAGCGATCATAGACACGCTCTTCAAGCGCGGCTATATCAAAAACTCAAGGATGGAAGTTACCGAGTTCGGCATGGGCGTATACGAGGTATTTAACAAATACTGCAATGACATATTGGACGAGAAGCTGACATCTGAACTCGAAACGGATATGGAGCGCATAACAAGGCGAGAGCTCAGCAAGGAGAAGGTTGTAGACGAAGGCAGGGCCATAATATCCACCGCAATAAAGAGGTTCAGCGAGCACAACGCCGAGATAGGCAGGGAGCTTGCAGAAAGACTCAAGGAGAGCGAGAAGGCCAACATACTGGGCAGATGCAAGTGCGGAGGAGATCTTGTCATAAAGGTCTCTCGCGCAAGAAAGAGCTATGTGGGATGCACCAACTGGCCGAACTGCAATGTTACATACCCGTTGCCCCAGTATGCTAAGATTGTTCCTATGCACAAGGTATGCGAGCTCTGCCGTACGCCCATGGTCAAGGTTTTCAGAAAAGGCAAGGTTTTCCAGATGGATCTTGACCCGAACTGCGAGACCAAAAAGGAGTGGAAAAGCGCTTCAGGGGAGAAGGGCGCAAGACAGGCAGCTGCCCAGGGGTCTTCTCCTGCCATGGCGCCTGCACCTAAGCCAATGGAGAAAAAAAGCGAAGCCCTAGGCAATCCCGATGCGCCATCTCCGGCAGCACACAAGGAAGCGTTCGAAGCCGCATCGCCTCCGGTTACCCGGGCAAAAGAAAAGAAGCCGAGAAAGGCAAAAAAGAGCAGAGCAAAAAAGGCCACCACAAAAAAGGCTAAGTAGCATGCACGTTTTTTGATATGCGCATCAGTGCGGGAAGAAGGGCCGTGAAGAGATTACCTGCAAGAAGCGCGCCGAGTATCGAATATGAAGGCAAGTATGCTAAAAAGAAGGGCGTGAGCGCACCCACAAATGCTCCGTATGCGATCCTGTTCCTATTCCTGCGCGGAGTTGTTCTCGGCTCTATGAGCATAAAGAATGCAAAGAATGGTATCAAGGGTGCCATTATCCTCCCGCTGAGAAGCGCAAGGTCCTTTGCAAGTCCAAGATGCGCGCCTGCCAGCAGCAGGGTAAAGGCAGCGTAGGCGGCAAAGAAGGGTATGATTATGTTGAATGCCTTCATCCTGTAAGCCAAAATAAGCCCCAGTGCAGTTATAAGGATGATGCTTGATGCACCCCACCATCCAGCTCCTTCATTGAAAATAAGGCCCGAGATTGTAAGCCCCAATGCCGCTGTGTTGAAGATCTGACGCTTGTTTAGCACAAGAAGGTGCTTGAGAAGTATACTGAGCAGTGCGACGAATGCCACTAGATACCACGCTGCTCCCGAATTCAGCAGCATGCCTATGAAAAGCCCCGAGATGATGCCTGTCTTAGGCAGGGAGAGCCGTCTACGCTTGTGGTATGCAATGAACATATCTGCGACTGCAGCCGCAATCACAGTAACGGCAACCTGGAGCAGAAGGGCAGGCCATGTCTTCTGTATAAGAAGGGAGTATGCAGAAAGGATAAGGAGAGAGAGAATTACCTCCCAGTATACGTCAGGCAGCCTTGCTGAGATCTTCATGTCAAACATTGTAATAGCCCAGGACATAGCCTGCCAGGTCGGTCTTTACCAAGGCGTCATCTGATGGCGCGAATTCCTGATTGTTCGAGTCATCTCCGAGAGATGTCTCTATAAAGTAAAGCTTCTCCCCGGGCTTGAGCAGCATGCTGACGCCTCCGCCGCCGACGTTGGGCAGAAGCGTTATAAGCAATGTGCCGTTCGATTCGGAGCTCCTGCTTATATTGAATCCTGCAGTAGCCATTGCAGCTTCAGCAGAGAGATTTCCTGAGGAAATGAGGTAAGAGTACGGCGCATATGGCGTGTCGGAAAGCCTTACCCTGCCTGCATCGCTCTGGGCTGCTGCCTGGATCTGTGGATTGATAGTGGTAGCCAAAGGCTGTGTGCTATGCGAGGCGGCAAGGCTGCTTCTCATTTCAAAAAGCGAAACTGCAGCAATAAGCAATACTGCGATAAGGATCCCAGCTACATGGATTTTTCTCATATAATCATCT
>JAJYIA010000046.1 GCA_021796295.1 Microcaldota archaeon | reverse complement strand
TTACCAACTCGCAAAGCTCTGCTGTCGCGTCCAACACCCCTCTAATGATAACGTTAAACGGCCTTACTGTCAATTCAATAGTAATGGCCAACAATGCGATGAACACCGAGATGTTTTATGCTAACGGCACACTCGCAACCTCGTGGCTCGAGGCCTTAAATTCAATCAACGAGCTCCAGACAACTAATGCGCTTGCATCAAATTCACTGATTTTCTGGTTCAAGTCCCCTTCCAGCACTGCATACCTGCCTGCAGATACTGGTACTCCAACAACAAACGTCATATACCTGGGCTTCGCCTCAAACACTGTAAATTTGTTAAATGGCAATACTGTTGGGGAGGCTCCGCAACTTTCAGGTTCTTATGCAGAGTATGACAATGGGAATATATTATTCAGCTTCTATGACAACTTTACTGGAACGGCCTTGCACAATAAATGGGCACATACCGGCGGCGGCAATGGCGTTGTAACCGTAAACAACGGTCTCTCAATAACCGAAGGGACAAGCTGGCTTTTCCTAAGCTCAAACAGCGGCTTCAATCCCCAAGCATACGTTATGGATACCTCTTCCTACTCTACTCTTGCAAGCGCAGCACAGGAAGCAAACTGGGGATATGTGGGAAATGTGGTGGGGCAGCCGACAGGCAACACCAATCAATATATGCTGGTTACACTTGCAAGTGGTTATGGTATAGGAAACTGGAACGGTGCCGCATTCGGCTCATGCTCTGCCCTGAGCGGTACCAGCACCTCAGGCTACTTCGTTACGAGCGTATATGCAACAACTTCGCAGACTAATGCATCAATAAACTATGGTCCTTTCTCGGGTTGTTCAACTGATTTTGCAGATGTTACTGCAGCAGGGGCTGTCGGATATCAGACAGGCACATCCAGTGGGGGAACCCTCTATTCGCAATGGATAAGGACACGCATCATGCCTCCCAATGCCATAATGTCGGCTGTAAATTTTGCTGCTGTGGAAGCAGCTCCTCCGGCTGCTACGGTAACCCTTACAATCGCAAATACGCTCATAGACTCGGGTCAGACGCAGAGCCTAAAGGCGCAGCTTTCAAACGGCGTAGGCCCGTTCACAGTTGAGTTCGAAAACATAACATCAGGAAGCGCAGTGACCTACAACACACTCACAGGCGTGGCAAATGGTGCAACAGTATACAACACCTTCATAGTGGGCACTCCCACTAATTCAAACACGTTCACCTGGAACGTCATAATCACAGATACCGGCTCGTCAGACTACATCGCGAATTCAATACCTGAGTCATTTACGGCAAACACAATATTGGGCACGCCTTCAATAACGCCTTCATCGCCTTCCATAAATTCTGGACAGAGCATAACGCTCACGGCAAGCGATTCCGGAGGAACGCAACCGTACTCTTACCAATGGTATACCGGCTCTTCATGCAACACTGCGATTTCTGGCGCAACAGCCAATACCTATGCCGCATCGCCTTCCTCTACCACAACATATACTGCCAAAGTTACTGATAGCGCAATCTCCAATGCAGCAGTTTGCTCAGGAGGCGACACTGTCACTGTAACTGTAACTGCAACTTCAACGGCCTCGACTTCCTCGTCTTCTCCGCCTCTGACCTTAAGCATTTCAGATAACTTGAGCAGCATAGCCTCAAACGCCTCTGTTTTGCGCGTATACATCCTTAATTCTGACGGCCACGTCTCATCCAGCTATTCTTATAATCAGGATGAACTTCCTGCAACGCTCACGCATTCTTCTTCGCAGCTTGTGAGCTTCTCATTTGCCTGCAGTTTCAAAGCCGGCGGCAACTTCTACCAGTACAGCGGAGATGTGAAAGGGATAGGATTTGTCTCGTGCATGCAGAATTACACTTTGATCGCAGGCAGCTACGAAATCCTTTATTCCAGGGCGCCTGCCACTACCACCACATCTACAACTTCCACATCAACCTCTACATTTTCATCTTCTCTTACTACTTCTACCACTGCCACTACTGCCACTACTGTGCCAAGTACTTACCCTACGACCTATTACGGCGTTGCCGGGCATGCATCTGTGAATGTCTCAGCATCGCATCCGGGAAATGCAACATTTATGAATGGAAACGTAAGCATAGAGATAAGCACCCATTCAAGATTCCAAAGCCCTGCCAATGTGACCCTGATAACCATTAACGCGAGCAGCATAGCCGCGCCAGGGAATTATATCCTCATCTCTGCATTCTATCTCAACGCATCCTCACTTGTAAGCATAAACATAAGCGTGAAAATGCATTACCCCTGCAGCATAAACCCGAATTACGTAAACGCATTATACCTTGAGAATGGAACATGGATTCCTGTGACATTTTCAATGGCCTCTGCAGCTTCATGCATCATAACCTTTGATGCTCCAAACAGGCACGAGATGGGCATATTCGAGTATGTGCCTGCAGCGCATCAGGCATACGTTGCGCCGCCCATATACCTGCTTGCCGCAGCGCTTATCGCTGCCATCATGCTGCTGATATACCTTTATACAAGGAAAAGGCGCATCAGGCATAAATAGCGTTTAAGCACAATGTCTTTAATACTTAATGTATATTTACTCAATAGGATTCCATGGACAAAAAGCCCTATATTATACTGCTCGCATCGCAGAAAGGCGGTGTGGGAAAGACGACTATAGCGATAAATCTTGCTGTTTCACTGGTGTATCAGGACTACGAGGTTCTTCTCGTCGATACTGATGCGGCTACTGTAAGCATAAGCATGCACCTAGGCCTGAAAGGAGACATGAACGGCTACGGCGAGGCTGTAAACGGCAATGTCCCTGTAAACGATGTCATATTCGCATACCAGCCGCTTAATCTGCACCTTATACTTGGAGATTCATCAGATGATGCAGAGAACCCTACGCCTGAAAACCTCAACAAGTTCTATGCGCAGCTTGTAAAGCTCAACTATGACTTCATCATTATAGACAGCCCTCCTGGAAAATTCAGCAGCAACGTAGCCAAATACATAAACGATGTTGCAATAGTGACAACTCCAGACATGCCTTCTTCTGCGAGCAGCGCAAAGCTCGCTGCCAACTGCGACAAATACAAAATCAGATACAGGCTCATAGTGAACCGCGTGGGCAGGAACAAGTTCGAGCTTGAAAAGGAAGACGTGGAGAAGGCTTTCGGAGATGTTGCATTTGCTATGCTTCCGGAGGACAAGATCGTTGACGAGAGCATAGCCAAGCACAGCCCGGCGTATATACTTGACAAGGGCTCGCCGTTCTCCGCTGCGATTGAGGAGTTCAGCAGGTCGTACATGATAAAGGTTGGCGAGCCTTCTGCCGAAGCCGAGGAACAGAGCCAGAGGAAGAACATCGGCTTTTTCGGAAGGCTGACTAAATGGGCTGCCAAAGAACCTAAGAAATGAGGCTATACTGCAAGGTACCTCCGCGCTCCATCCGCTGTGATCCTTGCATCAGTGACCTTGAAACCCTCTTCCTCGAGCGCCTTTACAAGCTCTTTGCTTTCGTCTTCTATAAGCGCCACGGCCGCGCCCCCTCCGCCCCCGCCGCTGAGCTTCGCGCCAAATGCTCCGAAATCCCTGGAAATTCTCACTGCAGTGTCAAGCTTTTCTGATGATACCCCTAGCCCTTTCAGCAGCTCCTGGTCTTCATACATAAGCCCTCCAAACCCTTTGAAATCGCCCCTTCCTATGGCGTCTATACCCTTCCTGGAGCATGCATCTATCTTGTCAAGAATCAATGAAATACGCTCCTTGTCGGCCTTATAAAGCTCAGCAACATGCCCTACAGTTTCAGCCGTGCTTTTCTTGGGCCCCGTGTCTATAACGATAAGCCTCGGCATTTTATCGATGCCTTCCCTCCTTATTCCTGTTGCAGAGGAATAGCTCACGCAGCCCCCGTAGAACGCTGTGCTTACATCTATCCTGCCTGCGCCCTCATTCATATGACTTATCCTTTCTCCGTCCCTTGCAATGTCTATCGCCTTGTCCTCCTGAAGCCCTGCATTTCCCCTGAGCAGGGCAACGGCAAATGCGGTTGAGCATGCCGCGCTGCTCGCAAGACCCGACTGCATAGGTATTCTTGATTTTATTCTCAGCCTCTTCCTCCTGACATCTATGCCAAAACCGCCGAGCACCCTTGAGGCTATTGTGGCATAAGGCAGAACCCTCGTATCCTGCTTCAATGATGAAATGTAAGCACTGATGTCCTTCCTGCCTGCATATGCATTATGCATGTCTTCAAGGACTGGCTTTTCAAACCTGTAAGTCTTCCCGAAGTCCTCAAGGTAAATCTCAAGCGCATCTACATTTGCTTCCGTTATACTGACGTTTGCATAAATGTCTATTGCAGCCGCAAGGGCAAGCCTGCCGTAAACTACCGCGTGCTCTCCGAGCAGCTTCACAACGGCAGGTGCCTCCACAATCATGTCCTGACCCTAACTCCTTGCTTGATATAGAGAATCCAGGATTTCATTGCTGATCAGCGATTTCTCACTACCTAATAAAACAGGTCCTCCGCCCTGGTGCAGCTTAAGTATTCTGCTTATGCCCTCTATTCCATCAAGCGCCTCCTCAACCCTTTCTGCATCTTTCTCAAGCGTTATTATATGGGCGTTCGCCCCTGCGTCGAAGGTGTATGCAGCAACATTCCTTCCTTCTGCCTTATTCAATTCATATATTGCATACATTACCCTCACTGACACGTCATTAAGGTAGACTATCGGCGGATATGTGTCAAGCATAACTGCATGCATGTTGCTGCTGTCCCTCATTATTGTCTCGGCAAGCCTGCCGAAGTCTTTATTTTTAACAGCATCTATGGCAACCCCGGCATATTCCTCCGCTATCTGCGGCCTTATCCTGTAAAGAAGGCTTGTGGCTACCGTCTGCTTCATTCCCGCCCTTGAAGAAACCCTCTTTTTGTCTGTTGAGACTATCGCAACAACATCTCTAAGCTCCTCCCAGTAACCCTCGTTCACAACCTGCTCTGCAAAGGAATCGCTGCCGTCAGGCTTCTCACCCCTGTGCCATACAACTATCCCTCCCAGAATGCTTCTGCAGGCGCTTCCGCTTCCCTGCCTTGCAATGATTGAGAGCTCCTTTTCGCTCAATTCAAGGCCCAGCGCCTCTGCAGCCGCATATGCAAGCGTCGCTATGCCAGATGCGCTCGACGCAAGCCCGCTTGCCGTAGGAAAATTATTCTCTGAAACGATTAGTGCCTTCGCATCGGTATGCGCAAGCTCCCTGAGCGTATTGATAAGTGCAAAGCGCTCCTTGGCCTCGCCGCCTGATATGTCCTGCCTATCTCTGTTTATGTATAGCGTGTCCTCCTTAAACTTTTCTGAAAACATCACGCTTGTGGTAGTGTTTATTGATGGATCAAGGGTCATGCTCACAGAAGAGTTATATGGCAGTATGAGCCTCTCATCGCGCTTTCCCCAGTACTTCACAAAGGCGATATTGGGCTGCCCCCTTGCAGTATAAGATGCCTCTTCTCTGATTCTTTCCTTATTCATGGCAACTCCAAATACAGTGACATCCTCCCACCGCTAAAGCGTGTGGGCTTCCCCTGCACTTGCAGGGTATGTTCTCAGTTCCTCGACAACTGCTCCATGTTGGAGTCTTACATTATCTCCCTGAGCGTGACTTC
>JAJYIA010000045.1 GCA_021796295.1 Microcaldota archaeon | reverse complement strand
TGAGATAAAAGGTTATAGATGGTTTAGGCCCAGTGAAGCGTTAAAAGCCGTAGAAGAGCGATCTATCAAAAAGGTAATAAAAATACTGATCAACCGGAAAAACCTAAGGTTCATAGATATAAAAGCTTCCTATTCAGATTAGAGTGCACTGCAAAGATCAGAAATCCAGACTATGGCAAAAATGCAAAGCCATGGCCATTGTAATATCAGGAATGCAGGGCAAATGTAAAAAGGCATAATAAGGGCATATGCCATATATATTGTATTATGGGGATGGCATGGAGAGCCTTGACAACGCGATGGACGTGATAAATTCCATAGAGGAGAAGGAGTCTGCGCATGAACGGCCCGAGGCAGGACCTGAGCGCGTGCTCATAGGCAGCGTTGAGAGCTTCTTCAAGAAGATAAACGTAGCCGCAATAAAGCTAGAGAAAAGCCTTAGCACAGGAGACATAATAGAGATAGGAAGCGAGGAGGAGGCTATACGGCAAAGGGTCGTAAGCATGCAGATAAATCATGAGGAGGTAAGCGAGGCGCATTCAGGCGATTCGGTTGGCATAAAGGTGAACCATCCTGTCTACGAGGGCAGCGAGGTTTACAGGCTCAGGAGGGCAGCTAACACAGCCTCTGAAGAGCTGTAACGCCCTGCCGCAAGGCGCTGTATATAGTAGAAGGTGACATCCTCTCCCAACTAAAGGTCGTGATCTTCCGATGGTGCTTTTGATTGGTCATTGCTAAGCACCAAGTATACTTCCTCGTTCAGAGACGACTGCCTCCTGTGATTGAGGTCTTACAATATCTCCAGAGGCGTGACTTCCCCCTTGTCCAGAGGTAACTCTTTTGCGTTCTTCCCAAAAACCTCGACTATTTTATCTATGTCTGCTTCAACTGCAATGGGCGCATTCATATGTCTGGCATCGATGCCATCTAGCCTGCTCATGTGGTAGTTCAGCGTAATTTCGGGATCCTTAAGCATGCTACCGGTAAGTATGCAGGCAACGCTCTCGCCCTCTTTTATAATATTTGCACTTCTGAGCCTCTTTGCGCCTGCAAGCGACGCTGCAGATGCGGGCTCACAGCCTATGCCACTTGAGTCTATGACTGCCTTCGCGTCCAGTATCTCCTGGTCTGTAACCCTTTCCACTACCCCGTTTGTATCCTTTATGGACTTCATGGCCTTCTTCCAGCTTACAGGATTGCCTATGCTTATGGCAGTGGCAAGCGTATGCGGCTCAACAGGCCTTATCTCACTGTAGCCGTTCTTCCACATATTGTAGAATGGGCTTGCCCCATCCGCCTGTACAGCTGCTATTCTCGGCATATCCTCAATAAGGCCCAGCCCGACGAGCTCTGATAAGGCCTTGCCTACGGCCGATGTATTGCCAAGGTTGCCTGCAGGCAAGCATATCCAGTCAGGGCTTTCCCATCCCAGCTGCTGTATAAGCTCAAAGGCCATGGCCTTCTGGCCTTCTATGCGCCACGGGTTTATTGAATTGAGCAGGTATATTCCTAGCCTCTCGGCTGCCTCCTGCACAAGCCTCATCGCATCGTCGAAATTGCCGTTTATCTGGATGGCCTTTGCGCCGTATGCGAGCGTCTGCGAGAGCTTTCCCAGAGCTATCTTTCCTGAAGGCACAAAAACCACTGAGGAGATGCCTGCCACAGATGCATAAGACGCAAGCGATGAAGAGGTGTTTCCTGTCGATGCGCAGCCTACGTATCTGCTGCCCAGCCTCACGGCCTCCGAAATGCCTACTGTCATGCCGCGGTCCTTGAATGAGCCTGTGGGATTCTCCCCCTCATGCTTCATGTAAAGCTCCTTTATACCTGAAAACTCTGATACCCTGCTGTGCGTGTACAGTCCTGTATTGCCCTCATGCCTCGATACTATCATCTTCTCTTCAATAAGCGGGTGTATGAGCTCCTTGTAGCGCCATACGCCGCTGCTGTAATGCGTATTTCCGTAGCTAAGCCTTGCATCAAGCTCTTCCCTTGAAATTTCGACTTCTGAGATGCGCACCTCAAGCATGCCGCTGCAGCCTTCGCACCTCCATATGCCTGAAGGCTCATGCTCTCTGCCGCACTCTACGCATACGAGCGATACCGCCATAAAATCATCTCATAACCCCTATGCCGCTGTTCTGTATGCCGCTTATAAATACCTCATGCCTCTCTTTGAATATGCGGTCTATGCCTTTAAGGAGCATATCCCTATGCTTATTGCCCTTCTCCCCAAGTATAAGGATTGCAGGCCCTGCGCCGCTTGAAGAGGCGCTGTAGCCAAAGCTGTTGCACACCTTCTTTATCTCGTAAAAATGCAGGATTATGCCTGCAGCCGCACGTGCAGGCTCGATTATGTCGTCTCCTATGGCTCCTATAATGCCCTTCGCATCGTTGTCTACTAAAGAGCATACGAGCGAGGCCACGCGCTCTGTGTTAAGCTGCGCAGCCTTACGCGGCACACTCTCCGGCAATATCTCTCTTGCCTTTTTTGTAGAGGCCTTTCCTCTGCCAGGAAGTATTATGATCGCATCAAGCCCTGCATTTACGCTAATCTTCCTTATCCTGATGGGATTTCTGTGCGTCACAACAGTAAATCCGCCGAATATCGCAGGCGCCACATTGTCCACGTGCGGAGTGCCTGCAGAGATCACCTCTCCTAGCGATGCATAATGCACGAGCCTATTCTTGCTCAAATGCAGCCCGAATAGCCTGTTTATGCCGAATGCTGCCCCTGCTGCAGTGGAGCCGCTGCTTCCCAGCCCTCCTAAAGGCATTATGTGCTTGTCTATTACCATGCTTATGCCATTTCTTATGCCAAAGTCCTTCTTCATCGCCCTTATGACCGGCCCGCATGTATTTTTTCCGAGTATCTCAGGCACTTCATACCTTCCGACTGACCTTATGCTATCCCTGCCGGAAACCGATATGACCATTTCATCATAAGGATTCTTCAGGGCAACCCCGCATATATCGAAGCCGGATCCCAGGTTTGCGGATGTTGCGGGTATTCTTATCCTTATCCCATGCGTATTATCACCTTCATTTCAGCAGGCGGCACAGGCTCTCAGGCAAGAAACCCAGAAAGAAGGAGCACTTTTCAGAGAACCTGCCTGCTAGCCATGACTAGCATGCTGTATATGCTGTGGCAAAGTTCCCTTCAAACTTCATGATATAATATCAACCAGCATTCTTATAAATATTGCGTGTGATTGTGGTTGTCATGAAGGCGGTAATACTTGCAGGTGGTCATGGGAAGCGCCTCAGGCCCATCACAGAGAGTGTGCCTAAGGCCCTTGTAGAGGTCGGGAAGAGGCCCATAATAGAGTGGCAGATACTCTGGCTGCGTTCATGCGGCATAAGCTCCTTTGTTATACTTACTGGTTATCTTGGAAAGAAGCTTGAAGAGCATCTTGACATGAGAAAGAAGGCATGGAATGTCGGCATAGAGTACTCTGAAGAGAAAGAGCCCCTTGGCACAGGAGGCGCTCTTCTCAATGCGGAGAGCCTATTGAAAGGCAAGGAGAGCTTCATCATGCTCAACGGAGACAATATAACAAACATAGATATACGACAGCTCAGCCTTGACGGCTCTGTCGCTGCGATAGCCCTCGTGCCTCTCAGGTCCACGTTCGGCATAGCAGTGCTGGATAATGGCAGGATTGCTGAATTCCTCGAGAAGCCCATGCTGAAAGAGTACTGGATGAATGCGGGGGTATACCTTATGCGCAGCGATATATTCAGATACCTTCCTGAAAAGGGCGACCTCGAGAAGACAGCATTCATGGCCCTCTCGAAAAAGCTCATGCTTAAAGGTGTAAAATTCCCCGATGCCTATTTCAAGGGCGTAGATTCGGTAAAGGACAAGGAGGAAGCTTCTGCAGACCTCGATAGCGGCACTGTCTTCAAAGAACTCGGGTAGTGGCTATGGATTCCAATGTGCTCTTCATCTTTGTCTTCTTTTTTGCATTTGCGTATATTGCCTCTGCTGCAAGCGCCTCTTCCGCTGTAGCATGCACAGGCTCAGGCAGCGGCAATGTTGTATGCGGCAATGTCATAGTAAGCAACGCAACCATAGATACAGGACAGTGGACATTCATAGAGATGAACGGGATAAGCGGAGGAATCCTTCCGTGGACTGCAAACGTGCTCTTCTCGAGCTCAAACATTCCTGCTGCAAATACACTTCCCTTCACGTTTGAGAACAGTGCAAACACTATAACCTTCGGTATAAATGCATTCCAGGCAAACCAGCTCCTGATCTCAAGCTACAATGGCCTTGCCACTTCCGCAAACCTCATGGGCTCTGACATTCTTGTGTTCAACAGCCTCTCATCACTTACGTCAAACACGCTTTGGGGCAGGATTTCTACAAGGCCATAATTGTAAGCAGCCAGCCATCCTCATCATCCTCGCCTCCACCCAGCGTGACCCTTTCCGACAATGCGGCCAAAGCCACATCAGACATACCTGTAATCTGGGCGTATCTTCTCAACGAAGAGGGCATGATTTCTGCGCATTCCTATAACCAGGACCAGCTTCCCGTAACGATTACGCACAGCCCTTCACAGTACGTCAACCTTACATTTGCATGCAGGTTCAATGCAGGCGCCCTCTCCTATACTTACACCGGAGATGTCGAAGGCTTGGGCTATGTGCAGTGCAGCAGGAATTATACGATCATTGCAGGCAGCTATGACATACTTTATTCCTCTGCGCCCATTTCTACGACAATATCCTCTACCACATCAACTACCAGCACATCATCTTCTGCATCAAGTTCAACTACAACTGCAGTGCAGCATAATCCGCACAACATTTCAATACACGAAAGCGTTGAAGTCTATATATCAAAGCCGGCTGAGATCATACTTGAAAACGGCAGCATAATACTTGGAATAAGCACAAACTCCACCACCCCCAGCATAGCGAATGTCACTGTAAGCATCATAAATGCAGGATCTTCTCCGCAGAACTATACAAGGCTTACTGCCTTCTATGTAAACGCCTCATCCGCAGTGAACATAAGCATAAACGCCACTGCCAAATATCCATGCTCCATGAATCCCGGTAATGTAAGCCCGTTTTACCTGAATAATTTCACATGGCATGAGATAAGCCATTCGGTAAATCAAAGCTCATGTCAGATGACCTTTGCAATCCTGAATATGCACGAAGCTGGACTGTTCGTTTCGAACGTTACGGCAACTACCACTGCGGTCTCTACGCTTACAACAAGCATACGGGTTTCAAGCCATAATATTACCAAAACACAGTCCCGTGCCGTTTTGATTTTATATGCAATCGCAGCTCTGGCAGCAGGCATAGTGCTTGTGCTGCTTTTACTGCGCTTCTTAAAAGGGAAGCTGAAGCCATGATGTATTCCTGACCTTCAGCTGCAAATGACGGCCTGCAGGCCCGGGACTCTGCCCTTTTTCCTTTTTGCATTTTTCAGAGAGCGATTCAGAGTGCAAAATTCACATGTGCGAAGCTGTGCAGGCTTTAAATACCTTTCTCATAAGGTTTAAATAGGTATATCCTCTTATTACCATAATCTGCAATAACTAGGTTATGCATGGTTTGGAGGGCTATGCAGCGCAACTGGCGCAAGACTAGTGCAAAGATACGTGGAGGATATAATGAAAGGAAATGCAAATGCTTTTGGTTTAGAATACAGGTTTCTTTTTGGGAAACGGCAATCGCTGTTTCTGGTAACTGCCCTTTTCATTGCGTTCCTGACGGCTGTT
>JAJYIA010000007.1 GCA_021796295.1 Microcaldota archaeon | reverse complement strand
ATCCTTTTGATAAGGTAAGTTGCAACTCTATCTCCAATTGGCGTTTGGCATCAGGGTAAAGTCTAAATCTGTATGCTCTTTTGGAATC
Source organism: Microcaldota archaeon (assembly GCA_021796295.1). Taxonomy (GTDB): domain Archaea; phylum Micrarchaeota; class Micrarchaeia; order Micrarchaeales; family CABMGC01; genus JAJYIA01. Next base: position 28,290 of record JAJYIA010000007.1, on the reverse strand, counting down.
CATATTCTTTATCTCGTAATCCATATTTATATGCTTTTTGTTCCTGTATCATAAATTCTATAACTGTTGCTGCAAGAAGATACACGTATGCTAATACGTGAGATCTTCTTATGCGGTTCGCTTCCATCCCACCCATAAATGGCGTGGGATTTCCCGCTCACGTTGTTAAATTCACGTCGATGCCTTTTTTCTCAAGGCCCGTACCAAGATATACCTCTATGTCCTTTGCGGAGTATGGCAGTCTGGATGAAATGAGCATGCACTCTATCTTGACAGGAAGATTGTGCAGCCCTGGAATGCGCATGGAGTTGAGGCAGCGCCCCATGGCTTCAAGGTATTCGCCATCAAGGGCCAGGCTTTTCATTATGGGAAATATAGCGTAGGAGAAGATTGGTTTGCCTGATTCGAATGCCTTCTGAAAATGCCTGTCTGCCTCTACGAGCACCATATTAGGATACGTATTCCTTATCCTGCACCTGCCGAAGGACTCAAGCTCTGAAATGGCGCTCTTCCTGAATGAGTTGGTGCTTAAGATGAGGTAGAGCATCGAATCGCTCTCTGCCAGGCTTATATATAGCGCTCAGAAGATCCTTTCAGTGCTTTCCAGCTTTAGCGGCGCAGAGCTCTCGCGGCTTCTAATCTCGCTGAACTTCGCCTTCACGCCTGTCACTACAGACATGACCCTAAGCTGGTCATTGAGCTCAGGCATCATCCTTGCACCGAATATCACGTTTGCATCAGGTGCAAGACCCTCTGTGACTCCGTTGCCTATCTTTGTGGCATCGCTTATGGTAAGGTTGCTGCCTCCTACCACATGTATAAGAGCACCTCTTGCATTTTCAATGTCTACAGTAAGCAAAGGATGGTTTCTTGTAGATCTTATGGCCTGGTCCACACGGTCAGAGCCATGCCCTGAGCCTATGCTTATAACAGCAGTGCCAGTATTCCTCACAACATTACGCAGATCTGCGAAATCGAGGTTTATCAGGCTGGGCAGCATTATTGTATCGGCTATGCCCTTTACTGCGTTGCCCGTTATGTTGTCAACAAGCTCGAATGCTCTCTCTATAGGAAGGTTAGGCACATACGAGAGCAGTTTGTCATTCTCTATGACTATAACTGAATCTGCCTGCTTGCTGAGCTGCTCTATGCCCCACTCTGCCTTGAGTTTTCTGCTTCTCTCAAGCGCAAATGGGTATGTTACCACGGCTATTACAGTTGCGCCTGATTCCCTTGCTATCTGCGCTATGGTAGGGCTTGCGCCTGTGCCAGTACCTCCTCCCATGCCTGCAGCAACAAAGACAAGGTCATAGCCCTGCAATGCCTCCTCTATTTCGCCCTTGCTGACCTCAGCGCATTTCGCTGCTACTTCGGGAAAGCCTCCTGCACCGAGGCCGCGCGTTATGTCCTTGCCTATGAGGAGCTTCTTATGCGCCTTTATCATGTTAAGATGTGAAACGTCTGTGTTCATCGCTACAGTGTCTGCGCTGCGTATGTTGTTGCTGTAGAGCCTGTTCACAAGATTGCTGCCCTGGCCTCCGACTCCGACAACTGCAATCTTCGGCGTATAGGAGTCATAATCAAATTCGTCAGCCATCATATCAGCTCTATATCGTTGTGAACGGCCTCGCGCCTCCTCTCCTCGAACTTGCCCAGTATGCTCGAGCCGCTTACTCCGGTCACTATGGCCACTATCTCAAGCTGGCCTTCATAACCAGGGATGATCCTTGCGCCCCACTTGACGTTTGCCTTGGGGTCCATGCGTTCTGTTATCACTTCTCCGGCCTTTATCGCATCGCCAAGAGTAAGGTCCGATGCACCTGAGATGTGTATCAGGGCGCCTTTTGCATTCTCAAAATCTACATCGAGGAGCTTGTTCTTCACTACGGATTCGGCAGCAGATGTGACCTTGTCGTTGCCCTTGCCTGTGCCTACTGATATGAAGCCCACGTCGCCGCTGCCCATGATTGACCTCACGTCAGCGAAGTCTATGTTGATCAGGCTTGGCTGGGTTATTGTCCAGACAAGGCCGCCTATGGCCTTAGCGAGTATGTCATCTGCAACAGCAAACGCCTCGTTCATAGGCAGGTTCGGCACCAACTTTACAAGCCTGTTGTTATCAAGTATTATTACGCTGTCGCTGTACTTCCTGAGCCTCTGTATGCCGTCTTCGGCCTTTACCTTCCTCACGCGCTCAAGATCAAATGGGTATGTTACCATCGAAACCACAATGGCACCCTGCTCCTTGGCAATCTGTGCCACTACAGGTATTGCGCCTGTGCCTGTGCCACCTCCCATGCCTGCGCAAAGGAAGACAAGCTGTGCTCCGTAGAGTACCTCCTCGAGCGCCTGTCGATCGACCTCTGCGGCCTTAGCTCCGATCTCTGGATCCCCGCCTGCGCCGAGGCCGCGCGTTATGCTCCTTCCTATTAGGATTTTTTTTATTCTTTCATCAAGCATCTTGAAATGCTGCACGTCTGTGTTCACTGCTACAAGCTCAGTGCCCTTCACCCCAACCTTTGTGAGCCTGTTCACTGTGTTGTTGCCTCCTCCGCCTACTCCTACAGTTACAATCTTTATCTGCGGGGTGAAGCTGTTGCTGTCAACATTCCCGCTGCCCACACCCTTTCCTAACACATCGCTTGTAAAATCTACCATGTGATCGCCTTGTATCCTAATTAGATTACAGATATATTTAAATAGTTTTTGTATACACCAGAGATAGTGGAACATCTTATATTTAAGTAAAAGAAACATATGTAAATATAATATTTATATATAGATATACAGTAAAGTAGGCTTATATCACGCAGTTATAAGCCTTGATGCTGCACTGATTAGGCCGAGACTTTTGTCTTCTTCTGAGCGCCGAACATCTCTATGATCTCTTTCGTAGAGGTTGAGTCCTCGGGACTTTTGTCCTCTCTGATCCCTTCGCCTATTATCCTCGGAAACCTCAGGGCATAGCCAGCGCCATGGCCTTCGGACCTGCCGCACGTGTGCATGGGAGACCTGGTTATCTCGTCTGCCCTGACGGTTACGACGTATCTGGGGTCAACCCAGAAGTCGGGCTCCATCTCTGAATCCACTCTGGCGGGCTTTGATCTGAGCCTTGTCTTTTCAAGCAGTTTTCTGAAGTATTCCATCTGCGCCTCTGTAAAGCCTGTGCCTATCTTGGTGATTGTCTCGAACATGTCCCTTTTCTTGTTGTATACAGATGCAAGGACTCCACCGAACCCGAACTCGGCCCTTGCGCCTTTGCCCAGGTAGTAGCCAATTATCACAACATCTATGCTATCGGAGAGTTCGCTCTTGTAGCTGCGCTTCATCTTTATCCAGCTGAACTTCCTTGCGCCTGCAACATACCTTGCTGAAAGGTCCTTTGCGACAATGCCTTCCAGGCCGTGCTCTATGGCCTTGTCAAAGTAGAGCTCGAGTTCTTTTGGGGAAGAGGTTATAATGCGGTCTGCGAGCATGATAGTGCGGCTCTTGCCGCTCCCTTTGGTATGGAGTATGGACTCAAGCCTTGATCTCCTCTCGGAGTAGGGCTTCTCAATGTAGCTCTCGCCGTTGAGATACATTATGTCGAAGCTGAAAAGCTTGAGCGGCAGCTCTGCGCTCTTCTCCTCAACCATATGCTTGCGCTTCCTCTGTATTGTTTCCTGAAAGGCATGAAACTCTCCAGAGACTTCATCATAGGCTATTGCCTCGCCTTCGAGAATGGCAGAGCTTGCATCTACCTCGGAGAGAGCCGCTTTTGCTATCTCGGGAAACATCTCTGTAAGCCTTTCAAGGTTCCTTGAAAATATCTCAACCCTTGATGCTTTCTTATCCACATGAACCTGCGCCCTGAGGCCGTCGTACTTGCTCTCGGCAGAGCAGGTGCCGCCCATCTTTTTGAGTATCTCGTCTGCAGTGTTCATACGCTCTGCAAGTGCCGGCCTTATGGGACTGAAAAGCTCAACCTTGAAGTTTTCTATGCCGCGCATGCCATGCACAGCGAGCACTTCAGCAACCTTGCCGAGATCACCGCAGATGTTATAGGCAGATTCAAGAAGCACTTTAGAATCCCTGCTGCCTGTGGAGTTTTTCGATAATGCTTCAAGTATTGTTGCATCGCCGGCACCAAGCCTCAGGGTGCCGAGTGCAAACCTCACAAGATACCGCGCCTCAAGGGGCTCAGACGCTGCGAGAATGCCTGCCAGAGTCTTTATCTTGAGGTCTTTGCTGCCCTCGCCAGAGGTGGTGGCTATCTTTGACATAAGCCTGAATGCGTCGAGAATGCTGAGTTTCTCGCTCTTTATGCCTTTGAGCCTTGTCTTCTTCACGAGCTCTTCTGCGGTGCTTCCAAGGTCGCCGCTCTTCCTGAAATGCGACTCGACATCGGCAAGAGAAAAGCCTGTGGCGAGGGATATCGAGGACTCGGCAAGCTTCTCGGCAATGCCTATCCGAACAGCCTCAAACGGCGGAGAAAGCACCCCCTGAGTCATGTATATAAGAGAACGGATCTCCTTCCTGTCTGTATTGCCGAGCATCTCAGCGAGCACGTCGATCATGCCGAGCCTGGATGAAATGCTTTCGATCTTTTCGTAGTATTTTGCCACATCAGAAAAAAGCATAGATACACGCCAACATAATATTTGGCACATATCTATTTAACAAGTTCGGTAGTGCGTGCTGCAGTTTCAAACCTTAACTCCTCAAATTTTTAGGGAGTATGCCTTTCGCCCTCTCATAATCAGTGAGTATTTTATTTACTTCCTTCCTCTGTGCTGAGATGACCTGGCTTTTTAAGGCATCTGCCTGTTCGGTTATATTATCAAGGTTTATCTCCATTTTCTCAATTCCGTTTTTAGGGGAGGCGTATAACCCAGACGTCACCGTTTCTTTAAGCTTTTCCAAGAAAAATTCTTCTGTCTTCATTATATTTATTAACGAGATAGTCGTAGCGTTTTCTATACTAGTTACATTATTGATTGCGTTGATTTGATTCTTGTTCAATGTCAAACTCACTGCATTTTCACCCGTGGTAGCCGTAATATTAAGTTCAGCATTACCGTTTCTATAAGCGCCGTTGACCTTTGCCATGCGTTTTGAAACAATGACCGACCAAGGTGATATTTTTGATTTCGGATTATTTTCTAACAGTATAGCAACTATCGCATTATTTGTTATGCCTGAAAGCTCTGTAGAAAATTTGCCATTAGCACATACTGCAAATCGTGCCTCTGTAGCCTTTTTGTTTATTAAGGCTATTTCTCTGTTCTCTGTTGGATTGGCTATTAGAACCGGAGAGGCTGCAACAGCCCGAACCCCCACAGGCGGCGTTATATTAGCAGTTGCTATCCTGCTATTAGAACCAATAGCAGCAGCATAAAGCACCACAGTTGCAGGAAGCGTTACACATGCCGCCAATGTGGCTTTCTCTACAAACGAGCGCCATTTCTTCCTACTTACACGCTTCAATTCGTTAATGGCCTGCACATTGGGTTTTACAGTGCTGATGGCAGCATCATTTTTGTAATTGTGCGAGATTGCCATGAATTTACCCTATTATATATCTAATTCAACCTATAAAAGCCTTTCTCCATGCCTCTGTTTTTGTAGAATTTATGCATGGATCATGTGATTTTGGGATAAGATGTTGTTTCCTGCCATGTCCCTATACCTGTACTCGATATAGGAGCATAATATGTAGGGCTGCCATACGTGTAGCCTGTTATAAAATTATATGTAGAAGTCAGAGTTTCAACGCAGTAGATGTCATTATCCCATATCTCGCACTGGTCAGGGGTGATGCTGCCAGGCAACGCAGTGGTAGATTCCCAAGATATTCCGGTTGTTGTAAGCTTTGCATAATAAGCCGTTCCGCCAGTCTCTATACAGTAGTCGTAGCCGTTGTTTGTTACGCAATCAGGGAATACACCAATTAAGCCTGTTGTTGGACTCCATTGGCCTATGCCTGAACTTGAAACAGGGGCAAAATAAGAATGGCCTGCAAGACGCCAACCAGTACTGGGATAGTTGTATGGGTAATTAAGCGTTGCGGAGGTTACATTATAGGTCAAGACTGCGCCTCCCGCGCAGTAGATGTAATTTCCTCCTGCAACATTTGCTATGACGCAATTCAATCCGTAGACCTTGGAGCTATTGTCAAGACTAGGTGCATTGCCGCCGCCTGCCACCACAGGAGCCTTATACCAGTCGTATGGATACGCAGCGGTTGACTGCCAGCTGCCACTTACTAGCGGAAGCGGAGAGTAGTATGAAGACTGTGACTGGCCTGCGGCATAGAAGTCTATATTGCCTAAATCATCAAGATAAAGTCCGCCTACACAGTACATGTATCCTGTAGGGTAGCCGTTTGAGTTAAGCACGGCGCAGGCTTTTCCGTATTCAGATGCGCCAGGTATTGCATATCCGCTGTACCAGTTTGCAGTAAGTGTATTTGCGTCTGCAGATAGATCGCTCTGCGGAGGATACGCCACAGGGTTTTCTCCGTTAACGCAGTAGATGTAGCCTTTTGAGACAACACATTGGTGGCTTAGGCTGTCAATAGTGTAATATCCATATGCATAATATCCCCCATAATCAGGATACCACGTACCTACCCCGGAACTTGATATAGGGGCGCTGTAGACATTTGAAATTTTGCCTACAAAGCCTCCAGGGATGTTGTTCTGATCTCCGCCTATGCAGGTTATCGTGTTTTGCGCTGAGACAGAATATGTTTGGCAGACCATATTCGTAACATAGGAGAAAATCGTAGTAGTTGAGGTCGATGTGGTGGATGCTGACGTTGTTGATGAGCCCGTACTCGTAGATGTGCTGGAAGTCGTTGAGGTAGTGGTGCTAGTAGTAGTGGAGGTGAAGGTGATGGATGTAGAGGTGGACGTAGTAGATGTAGAAGTCGTGGATGTTGTTGAGGTGCTTGTAGAAGGAATGACACAACTCTGCGAGAATATGCGCTTAGGGTAATTTCCGGAAAATGCCCAGCTACCTATGCCTGAAGTTGTAAGAGGAGCAAAGTAGGTATTATTAACTACCCCTGCGATATAATCTCCTCCTATGCAATAAACATAATTATTGTATGCTGCACAACTATGGAAAGTAACGGGTTCAGGATAACTGGTTGTTCCCTCCCATGTGCCAACACCACTAGAAGTAATAGGAGCATAGTACGCTATGCTCGTAATTCCTCCCCCGATGCTATCTCCGCCTATGCAATACACATCACCGTTAGAAGTTACACAACTTTGGCCAATTATATTCTGTGGATAATTTTTTACAGAGGGATACCATGGAAAATCTCTATTGTTGCTGCCTAGGCTCGTGAGAGAGGTATCTAATATAGGTGCAAAAAATATTGTATTGATATCTAGGTATAGGTTGGAATTTAGGGCTGCAGCGACCTCGCCGCCTATACAGTATAATTTGTTGTTTGATTGTATACAATTTTCATCAGATATATTAATGGGGTAGTTTTGTCCTTCTGACCATGTCCCTATGCCTGCACTAGATATTGGAGCGTATATTACATTAGAGACCGAGACCACTACGGTGCTTTGGGGCACGCCTTTGTGCATGCCACCTATACATACTACTTCGCCTAAAAGTCTCACGCAACTTTGGCCGAAAACACCACTTGGATATTCGGTAAATTCGGGGGGAGTGGAGGTTGAACTCCAACCGCTACTGCCAATCCCGCTGGAGGATATTGGAGCATAATAAGGACTGGGTGGGCCTGTGCCTCCAACTAAGAACTCGCTACCTCCTATACAATATATGTAATTACCATCGTCGTTAGTGACGCAGTTTTTTTCTGAATTATTGACCGGATACGGTTTTGTCGCTTGCCATGTTCCTATGCCGCTGTTTGAAATCGGTGCATAGTATACATCTTTAGAATCAACGCTTGACGGCGTGCCGCCGCCTACGCAATATATTACGCCGGTGGAAGGAGGCGGAGTCACAACGTTGTAGTCTGCGGTTTCGTTGATGGGATTAGACATGGTTATGGTGTTTGTAGGCTCTGTGCCGCTGTAGCAGCCTGTGCCAGTGCATGACCATCCAGTGAAGGTATTGCTGCCTGTTGGGGTTTCTGATATGCCGACTGTGCTTCCCAGGTTGTACCAGTTGCTTGAAGGCAGCGTGCTTCCTGCGAATAGCGGATTCGTAGTTATAGTGAGGTATTCCTGCTGCTTGTAGTCTGCAGTCACTGTGCTGCACTGCTGGTTTGCAGTCACTGTGCCGTTCTGCGTTGTTACTCCGCAGTTTCCTGTTACGGAGTTATAAACATACTGCTCTCTGGGGTCTATTGAAACTGTGGAGCTGTATGAATAGGTGTGTGGAGATCCCGATGCGAACGTAAGCGTTACGGGCAGGTAGGTGTATGGCGTGCCGTCTACCGTAAGCACTTTTGAACGGGCCTGGGGCGTATTTGCATTGAATGTTACCTTCACAGGTGCAGCAAAGGCGATGCCTGAGGCTGCTGCGCCGCAGTCTGCGAATTTTGCAGTGATTGTAGCACTGCCGAGGGAGTTGCTCCACACATAGGTAGGGGCGTTGCCGTTGCTGTCCGTATTTGAAACATTAGGCGCTATATACACGTTCTGCGCGGTTGTAGTGAAGTTTACGCTTGCGCCTGCAATAGGATACCCGAGCAGCTTCACGTTTGCTATAAATTTATTCTTTGAGTTGTCTGCGATGCCCTGTATACTTGCAGGGGTCAGGCTTATGCTGCACATGAGGCCTTTGTACGGCTGCACATGCGCTTCGAACGTGCCTGCATAGGTCTCTTTTGACTGGCCTGTGCAGCCCTTTGTCGCAAGCCCTGTGCATACAGTCGCCTTTACGTTAAGGCTGCCGCTGAGAAGCGCGCCCTGGTTGGCCCTGCTTGATGTAGTAATGTTGCATATGATGTCGCCGCCGGGAAGCACGTAATAGGGCATGCACTTGCCTGAAACGATGCCTATGCCTGTTGAATTAAGCTCCATGCTTATGTTCTGCAACGGGTATGCCTGCGAATTTGTAAGGTATACGCCCACAGCCGAGCCTAACTGGTTTGAGCCTACTATGATTGTTTTGCAGTCGACGCCTGAAGATACTGCGCAGATGTTCGGAGCCGAGGATGCAGGAAGAAGAAGGAAATAGATCAGGACAGCCATTATTACTGCTATGATTATTATGGCAAAGCCATACGTTGTAAGGTACTCTACTGCGGACTGCCCCTTAATGCCTTTCTCGGCATATGCGTCTTTCGTCCTCATTCCCATCACGATAAATCCGCGGTGTTACTTTATAAATATATGTGGTGTGCTCTGTGAAGATTACTATAATACATAATCGCAGTGTACGGGTTTTGCATCAGGATCTGGCAGGGAATCAAACGCTGCACAGTCTATGCTTACCCGCATGTATTTTTACTTCGATACATAAATTTATATGCAGGTATTTTCAGTTGTAATTGTTTTTAGGGCTTAGGCCGCATCTAGCTTATACCATTAAATATAAAACAGTTCTTATGGTATAGGTAGTTACATAGACAGAAGCGTTCGGTGCGCAGGGCCCGGATGCTGACGCAGGATGACAAGGATTAAGAAGGGTTTGGATAGGCAAATCTATATGGCGGTTGTGGAAAAAAGCCTGCAGGGGCATCTTGAAATGAAGGCGCAGCGCCTTATCGACGCTGAAATGCAGCCTTTGCCTTTAGTGAGGGCAGGAGATGCATTGCCGCGTTGCTGCGCCGAGGTAATCTTATGAGTGAGGGCTCGATTGTAACAGGCATTGACAACCTTCTGCAGTACCTCAGGGAGCACGGGGAAACAGAGAGCGTCACGCTTGCGGCCTCGCTTAACGTGAGCGAGAAGACCATAGAGGACTGGGCTAATGTGCTTGAGAAGGCGAAGATGGTGCGCATCAGCTACAAGCTGGGCAAGATGTATGCATCGCCGATAGTTGTATCAGAGTCCTCAGCAGGAGAAACAAAGAGGCTTACAGAGATAAAGAAGAGCGTGGTAGAGCGCGAGATAGAGTCGCAGATAACCTCTACAAACGAACTGAGCGCAAGGCTTGACGAATACAGCAAGTTCGTGACAAGCGCAGATACATTATTCAAGACCAAGGCGGGAGCGCTCAAAGATGCTGTCGACCGTGTCTACAAGCTGCAGGACGAGATAACAGGCAGGTACAATGCGATGAAGGAGGGCAAGGCAGCGGCAGAGAAGCTTGCGCTCGAGACAGAGGAAAGGCTGAAAGGCCTGCAGGCCCAGGAAGAGGCAATAAAGAACTTCAACCTCAGCACTGGAAACGCAAGGGCGGTCATAGATGATATAAGGAGCAAGATCTACGCCACGGATGAGAGCATAAGCGGGCTTATTGAAAGGTTCGACAAAGAGGCTGAGTCTGAGAGGAAGCGCCTGAGCGATATGGCCGAGAGCATAAGGGCGGAGAGCAGGAACCTTGCAGAGATAGCATCAGGAGAGGAGAAGCAGCTTAAGGAGTACGAAGGCATGGCTGAGCAGCACAGACGCGCTGCGCTCAGGACAAAGAAGAGCATAGATAAGGAGAGGCAGGGAATCCTGGACAACGTGACAAAGGCGAGGGCAGAAGCAGATAGGATGTACGACAGTGTGGAAAAGGAGGTAAAGAGGCTTAATGAAACGCTTGACAGATACAAGAAGAGCTTCGGCGGCTTCGCGACGCTCAGCGACAGGCTTAGTGAGGTGAAGAAGGGCATAGCGGAGATAGGCAGGGAGAAAGAGTCTGTCAGCAGGGACCTTGACGAAATGCTGAAGCAGCTCAGGGAAGCTGAAGGGCTTGACGCGAGCAAGGTGAACGAGAAGAAGAAGGCAGTTGATAGCGTTGAGAAGAGGACAAAGGTCACCGCCAAGAGGCTCGTGAAGGCCTCTGGTAAGAAGCGAGAAGTGAAGGAGCACATAGACACTATAGCCAAATAGGGTTTTCATGGTTGGGGAGAGCAGCGGTAGAGTAATAAAGACTTATGAGGGCTACGACCTTACTGCACAGGGCCTGAAGGTCCATGTTGATATAGTGGACAGGGGCGACTTTGTGCCTGCATACAACGTCACAGTGCCTGGTCTGGGAGAGGCGACAAAGGTGCTTCTTCTCTCGCTCAGGCAGGAGCTCCTTGCCGTGGTGCCGATAGACCTCAACAGGGTGGAGGACAAGCAGTACATAGACGAACTTACAGTAAAGTACATGGACGCGTCAGACCTGATAATAGACAAGTACCTGCCGGGCACCAATGCAGCAACGAAGAATACCCTCATAGCATACCTTGTCAATCTTATGCTGGGATTAGGAGACCTTGAGCCGCCCCTTGCAGATGAGAACCTAGAAGAGGTCGTTGTGAACGGCTCGAAGGACCCGATCTGGGTCTTCCACAAGAAATACGGCTGGTGCAAGACGAATATAAAGCTGCAGGATGAAGACGCGATATACAACAACTCGGAGCAGATAGGAAGGAGGGTAGGCCGCGAGATAACGAACCTTACGCCGCTTATGGATGCTGAACTGCCTGACGGCTCAAGGGTCAACGCAACCCTATACCCCATATCGCAATCAGGAAATACAATAACTATAAGAAAGTTCTCAAAGAACCCATGGACAATGGCAGCGCTTGTAGCGAACAAGACAGTATCTAGCGATCTTGCAAGCATGATTTGGTTAGGCATACAGAACGAGCTCAGCCTTTTGATATCAGGAGGCACAGCCAGCGGCAAGACGAGCTTCCTCAACGCGATGAGCATCTTCATGCCTGGCAACAGGCGAATCATCTCCGTAGAGGAGACAAGGGAGCTTACGCTTCCCGGATATCTGCAGTGGGTGCCGATGCTGACAAGGCAGGCCAACCCTGAGGGCAGGGGCGAGGTAACGCTTTACAACCTAATGGTCAATGCGCTCAGGCAGCGACCGGATATAATGCTTATTGGAGAGATAAGGGTCAAGAAAGACGCTGAAACCCTATTCGAGGCCATACACACGGGCCATGCAGTCTACGGCACAGTGCACGCCGACAGCGCACAGGACACAATACTGAGGATGACAAACCCGCCTATAGAAATACCAAAGATCATGCTGAATGCGATAGGTGGGGTCGTGACCCTATTCAGGCACAGAAGACTCGGCATAAGGCGCGTCCTGGAAATAGGCGAGGTACTGCTGTCTGGAGACGTCAACGTGACAAGCAGGTGGAACATAAGGAATGACTCATTCGTTCATATAAGCGATCTGACAAGGTTCGCTGAAACCATCTCGCTCTACGGCGGCTATACGTACAAGGAGATAACGGATGACATGGCTGAGAAGAAGAAGGTGCTTGAGTGGATGGTTGCGAACAGGGTGCTTGATGTGGACACATGCGGCACCATAGTGGCGAATTATTACAAGAACAAGGACAGGGTCCTGCAGGTTGTCAACGATAATGTGCCCTATGCACAGGATCTTTTTGGAAAGGTATAGCCATGGATGCGAGTTATGAAGAGGCGCTGAAGGTCATAGAATCGAACGAGGCAAGGAGCCAGCCAGGAGGCGTGGTGGTGAATGCAATGAATGCCGCAAAGGGCAACGCAGGGGCAAAGCCCTACGGCTATGAGGATGCGCTTAAGCTCATGGGTATAGAAGAAGGTGGAGAGATTGCGCAGCAGGAGCAGGCAAGGAAGAAGACAATGAGGCTCGGCGGCCTTCTAGCAGAGGCTGAGGCTGAACTCGGAAGTGTTTTCAAAGAGCTTGAGAAAGAGGTAGAACTGGGCTTGGCAGGGGAGGAGCGCATAAGGCAGAGGCTGCGCAGAGAGCGGTATGTGTGGATGAGGCTTCCGCTGCACGACCAGATCTCAGAACTAGAGAAGGTAATCCAGGGCATTGGTGAGAACGCATTCGACGAAAAGCAGCTTGCAATAATAAGGGAGGAGGCAGCGGGCCTGTACGAAAGCCTCAGGCACGAGAAGGAGCACGAAACAGAATTAGAGAAGGGCCTTGCCTCGATAAGGGAGAGGAGGCTCAGCGAGCTCAGGCAAAAGCTGCACAGTGTAAAGGTATAATATATAGCTGTATGCTGCAATATATGTAGAAGTGTTGGTCTCCACAACACGCGGATATGCTGATAACGATGTTTGGAAAGAAGAAGGATGCAGGCACGCCAGGTGGCGATGCGCAGGCACCGGTGGGGTTTACAAAAAGGAAGAATTTCCTCTTTTTCAAGGTCAAGTCAAAGCCCATATACGCATTTCCTGAACTCGAAAAGAAGGGCGCAGAGGCAAAGGAGCAGGATAATCCCGTGAAGAGGGCAGGCGCTGAAAAGAGGGCAACGCCTTTCAGCAAGATGATAAACAATATCATAAAGAAGAAGAAAAACTACGAGTATTCGCTCAGGGAGGCAGGCATAAGGCAGAGCCCCTACGACTTCGTGAAGCGCATGCTCATTTACTCTGTGCTGCTCAGCATAGCCTTAGGCGCAGGCTCGGCGTTTGTGCTCTATAAGTTCGGCATGCCCACTAAGTTCGTGGTTGTGATGCCGGTTGTGCTGCTCTTCGCAGGGTATATGGTATTGTCGCAGAAGCTCGTTGAGACGCCGCTCGCAAAGATGAAGAGCGAGGGAAAGAAGATAGAGAAGGACATACTCTATGCCGCAAGAGACCTTGTCATAAGCATGAGGTCGGGCATGCCCCTCTTCAACGCTATGACTGCAGTGAGCACAGGCTACGGCTCGGCAAGCAAGGAGTTCGCCAAGGTCGTTGAGCTCATACAGCTCGGCATGCCCATAGAGCAGGCCATGGAGGAGGTAAGCCAGAAGAGCAAGTCGAAGACCTTCCAGAGGATCATGCTGCAGGCCAGCGTCAGCATACGCGCAGGAATAGACGTCACAGGCGCACTGCAGGAAGTGGTAGAGGAGGTTACGCAGGAGAGGGTCATAGAGCTCAGGAGGTACGGGCAGAAGCTCAACGCATACGCCATGTTCTACATGCTCTTTGGAGTCATATTCCCGAGCATGGGCATAGCCGTTGCAACGATAATGACAACATTCATAAATATATTCACGGTCAATGTTGAAATACTGGCCATGGTAATATTCAGCATAGTCTTTCTGCAGGTCATCTTCCTCAACCTTATGAGGGCTTCGAGGCCTGCATTCAGCATGTAGCATATGGGTGCGCCTATGGAGATAACATTCGAGAGGCTTGTATCAAGGGACGTGGCCGGGTTCCTTTCGAACGAGCTTGACCTTGCCGGAGTGAAGACGAGCGTGGAGAAGTTCCTCAGGCTCAGCATACTGGGCGGCCTGGCCCTTCTCATAGGCGTTTCGTTCCTTATATTAATAGTGATGAAGCAGAACGCTGGCATAGCTGCAATAGGGGGCATAGGCGCGGCAGTAGCGCTTGAGTTTGGGCTGTATGCCATGCTGGAGCTCAAGATCGACAAGAGGAGGGTTTTTGTAGAGTCAATACTGCCGGACTACCTGCAGCTTGCAGCGGCGAACATAAGGAGCGGCATAGCGCTTGACAAGGCGCTGGTGCAGGCCGCAAGGCCCGAATTCAAGTTTTTCAGCGAAGACGTGAAGCAGATAAGCAAGCAGCTCTATGCAGGAGAGACTATGCAGAACACGCTCTCGCTGCTTGCAAAGAGGTACAGGTCGCTGCAGCTGCAGAGGACCATGCGCATGATAATAGAGTCGCTCAGGTACGGAGGCGGCATAACAGACATACTGAACCAGATCGCAAAGGACCTTAGGACGCAGTCTACAATACAGAAGGAGATATCAGGCCAGCTGCTGCTTTACAGCATCTTCATAGCCTTCGCTGCGCTTATAGGCGCTCCTGCGCTATACGCGCTTACCAACAAGATGATAGGCGTCACTGACAAGATCTGGTCAGGCATACTTGCGCAGAACCCTCACGGGCTTCCGAGCACAGGCCTCTCGTTCCTCAAGCCCAGCCCGCCAAAGATAACCCCTGCCGAGTACTATGACTTCTCGATCGTAGCCGTTGCCATAATAAGCGCCCTGGCCTCGTTTATCATGTCTGTGATATCGTCAGGCTCAGTGATGAGGGGTGCGAGGTTTGTGCTGCCGTTCATGCTCATAGGCCTGACAGTATTCTTCCTGGGCTCCATAATCATAGGCGCGCTTTTCAGCGGCATAGGCACCGCAGGCTGAAGCACGTCATGAAACACTAAAATGTGCGGGGATGGCAGAGCTTGGTCAAATGCGACAGGTTCAGGGCCTGCTTCCTTTGTGGATACGTGAGTTCAAATCTCACTCCCCGCATATATTCAGGCTGGAAAGCTTTTTTCAGGCAGAATGAGGAAGAGACAGCATGCGTATTTCATCGGCCAATGATGAAGTGATCGAAGACCTTTTTGTACGTGTCTATGGTGCCTATGTCGAACCAGTCGCCCTTGTAGACAACGGCATTCAGGGGCATGCCCTTTATGTACCACTGCAGGAAATACCCGGGTGCGTCGGGATTGTTCTTCTTCAATATGTAAGCCCTGAACTTATTAAGCATCTCTTTGGGAAATGCATATATGCCTGTGCTTATGAGCGTGGATTCAGGATGCTCAGGCTTCTCGACAAAATCTGTCACGCTGCTGCCCTCAAGTTTGATGACTCCGAATCTTTTCGCATCGTCAATTGATCCTACATCATAGACGCAGACTGTGGCCTGCCTGGTTCTGTGAAAGTGCTCCATAAGCCCTGAAAGGCTGAAGCTGAAGAGGTTGTCCCCAGATACTATAATAAGGTCATCATCCAAGTGCGCCTTTTCTATTGCATACTCTATGCCTTTTATTGCGCCGAACTTCTGGCCGTTGTGCAGCGCGGGCTCGACTATCAGCTCGAGAGGCTTGGTTAGGCCCTGTGACCTCCTTGAATTGGCCCAGTACTCGAACTGGTCTGCAAACTTTTTGTTTGTGGAGATGACTATGCGCTCTGCGCCTACAGAAAGCACATTGTCAACAATATAATCAAGTATGGGCCTGCCCCCCACAGGAAGCAGAGGCTTGGGCACGAAGAGCGTTATGGGCTCAAGCCTTGTGGCAAAGCCTCCGCAGAGTATAAGCGCGTCCATGGGATCATCCGTTATTTTTGTAAAGAAGCGCAAGTATGCCGCCTATGAGCGCAAGAACGAAGCCTATCACGAGGCCGCCTGAATCGAGTAGGCTGATAAGCGAGAATACAACGGCTATGGCGCCAAAGATCTTAACCCTGTCAGGCCTTGCCTGCGCAGCTGAATATGCCATTATGCCAGATATTATGACAATAAGGCCTGCCGCTACGCCTATAAAGCCTTCAAACTCTACAGCTCCTGAAAGAAAGCTTGTCACTGCGCTCCTGCTTACATGCACGCCGTTCACGGTTATGTTGGCAGCGTTGGTTGCGTTGACGCCTTTAAGAAAGGTGCTTGTGTAAAAGCCATCGAATATAGTAAATATGCCGATGCCCAGAATCAGAATGCCGCCCACAAGGCATAATATCAGTATATTTAGGGGCTTGCCTGTGCCGCCTGGTTTGCCTGTTACTCCGGCGCTGCCTGCTTTCTCAGGTTTCTTTGGCATCGCATCACATGTTACTTGTGACATCCTCCGCACGAATAAATCCGTGGGCTTCCAATGGTGCAACCATGTTTAACACCGAGCATAGTTCCTCGTTCAGCGACGCCAGCCCCATCTAACTGGGGTCTTACGGTATCTCCAGAGGCGTAACTTCGGGTGCGTCCCACCCTAGCCTTTGCGTTATTTTTTCAGCATTTAGGACAGCCATGCCTATCCCCGGTTTTTCCGGTTCGTCGCCAGCACTTTCAGCCTTGCGACAGTATATCTAATCCACTAATCCTTATATGCGTTGCGGTGGCTTATATCACTGTGTCTTATATCCCTGCCTTATCCATAAATGGCGTGGGTTTTACGCCACTTTTGATAATAGGCAAAGCATATAAAAACATACTAATCATAGATGCATGGTAACATGCACAGCATACTGCCCATACTCATAACGCTTCTTGCGGCATTCATAGCCTCGGCTGCGCAGTATGTGCTTAAAAGGCATATAGAGAGATTCGGAAAGGGCATGAGGGGCATGCTCAGTGTGCTCATGAAGAGGGGCATACTCATGGGCCTTGGCCTCTATGCGCTTAGCCTTGCAGTATACCTCCTTGCGCTCAGATCGGCGCCTCTCTCTGTTGCATACCCTGTCTTCGCCACTACGTTCGTCTTTGTCGCTCTCTTTTCAAGGTTCAGGCTCGGAGAAAAGATAGGAGTGCAGAGGGCGCTGGGCATAGGGCTTGTCTTTGCAGGCATACTCATAGTTGCAATCACGTATTAGGTTGTTTTATGAAAAAGAGCTCGGGAAAGGCAGTGCTGATGATGCTTCTCGCCGGAAGCACGCTGCTCGGGGCAGTGGGGCAGCTTTTCTTCAAGATAGGCCTGATGCATGCGGGCCTATACCTCATGGCATACATGGCGCTGGGAGTGATTGCATACGGGGTATCAACGCTCATATACCTGCATGTGCTCGGGCATACGCACCTCAGCTGGGCGTACAGCTTCAACGGGCTCAGCTACATCTTCGCTGCGGTGCTTGCTGTGCTTGTGCTTAATGAAAGTGTGGGATTGGCAAGGTGGATTGGCGTGGTGGTCATAGCCATAGGCACGGCATTCATAGCCGTAAGCTGAGAAAGTGCATTGAAAGGCAGAGGGCATGGATGAAAATTCCTGAATACGGATTTTTGCAGGATTATGCGGTGATGAAGTTCTCCCTGTCGAAGAGCCTCATGCCAAGGAGCATAACCACCACGGAGGTCGCAACAAGCACGGCCAGCATGCCCAGGAAAAAGCCAGTGTTAAGCGTGGAGATGTTGAATATTGAGGCAAAAGGTATGACAAGTATGGGCAGTATGAGAAGGGTGCTGATCTGCTGAGCCTCCTTTATGCCCTTCGCCTTTGATGAAACGATGACCACAAGGCCTATTGTCGTGATCGCAAGGAAGGGCGCATTCAGCAGCATCAGATACCATGAAACGTTAGGGAAGAGGAGCACATTGTATGCATTCATGGTTATATAATCGGTGATTGAGCCGTAGACTGCAAAGACAAGAAGGGTGAGGAGAAGGGCAGGTATGAATGAGGCAAGGAGCTTGCCAAGGAGAACCTCGCCGTTGGTTATGGGCGTAGTCAGGAGCGATTCTGCGGTCTTGCGCTCCTTCTCCCCTGCGAAGCTGTCGGCAGCAATGACTGAAGCAGTGATAATAGGCATGGTCAGGAAGACAGGCCCCAGCACATTCACTGAAAAGAAGCGTATGAAGTAGAGCGTGCCAGCGCTGCTTCCCGAGCCTATGAATATGCCCATGAGCTTTGAGGCAAGCTGCGGTCCTGCGTACTTCGATATATAAAGGGTAAACAACGGCAGCGTGACTGCAAAGAAGAGGGGTATGAAGATCATTGGCCCGTAGATGGCTATGCTGCTGAATACCTCATTGAGGTCCTTTCTCACTATTGCGAATGCATGCTGAAGATCCATCACTGCACCCTTGAGTGCTTTATGATCTCGCTTATGTTCTGCTTAAGCGAGTTCACGTTTATTATAAGGCCGCCGAGCCCGGATATGATGCTTATTAGCCTGGGCACCTCGTTTATGTGCCTTACATGAGCCATGAGCATGTTGCCTGAAGTTCTTACATTGAAGCGCGATAATGCATCGAGCCCTTTTGCATCAAGCATCTTCACAAGCGTTACCTCTATCTCTATGTTTCTTATGCCCTTGACCACGCTGCCTATGTCTCCGAAACGGAGGCGCCTCCCCCTGTCTATGAGTAGCATCTTCCTGCCTATGCGGTAAAGGTCCTCGAGCCTTTGCGTCGCATAGAGCACAGCAGAGCCTGCACGGGCCAAGCCGTCAAGCTTCCTGTAAAGAAGCTCTGCCGATGAAGAGTCGAGGAATGCCGCAGGCTCATCGAGTATAAGAAGCTCGGGATCATTCAGCAGGCACCTGCATATTGCAACCTTCTGCTTTGTGCCCCTGCTTAGCTCGCCTACCTTGCGGCCTGCGTACTCATCAGCATCGAAGTCCTTGAGAAGGTCATGCGCAATGCCTGCATATTCATCGATGCCGTAAAGCCTTGAAAAGAAGCGCATGTTCTCCATCACAGTGAGATTGTCATACAGGGCGTAGTTTTCTCCCAGGAAGGAGAGCCTTCTGCGCTCAGGGCCGTTAAGCTCATATGCCTCTTTGCCGAAGGCGAGGATATGCCCGCTTGTGGGCCTGTAAAGACCTGCTATGCTCTTCAGCAACGTGCTCTTCCCTGCGCCGTTTGCCCCTATAATGACAACAATCTCAGATCTTGAGACATCGAAGTCTATAGAATCCACTGCAGTGAATCCTGAAAACCGCTTAGAAAGGCGCCTGACGCTCAAAGGCCTCATGCTATTCCCATCACATTCCCATCACTTATGATACACCATCTTATATATGAACGAGCCTATGCGGACATATACACCTATACAAAAAACGATGCGGCAGGCATAGAGGCAAAATACCAAAACAGCGTTGATAATAAAGATGTCATAAGGGCAGATTCTCTTGCCAGAAGATTGTGATAACCAAGGACACCATAAAATTTGACAGAACGCATTCATACCTGCCCGATATTTTTGGCTATGCTGCCCCTCTCAAATGCGGATATGTAAACAGGGCCTCTCTGAAGCCAGCATACGTTGCCGGTTATCTGTCCCATACATGCATTTATAGTTTTGCATGCTGAGTATCTGTATATAGGCGATGGCATGAATAGATGGGCCATACTTACCGTGCTCCTTCTGATAGGCATGCTCAATGCGTTTACCGCACATGTACATGCACCTGCCGTTCTTCTCAACGAGAACAAAGGCACGCTTACAAACATATACCTAAATGTAAGCAAAGGCAGAGGCATTGTGAACGTAAGCGGGCCTGCGCAGGTAGGCAACAGCACTCTCTACTCGGCAGAGACCGCAGCAGCATATGCCTCATCATACCTGGGCATAAACGAATCCGATTATAACTTCACGTATTATATAAAGGACAGTGGGGTAAATGTCTCTGGCCCCAGCGCTGGTCTTGCATTCACCATGCTGGCAGTATCGGCGCTTATGCAGAGGCAGATGTTCAACAACTTCACAGTCACTGGCACCATAGACAGCACAGGCAGCGCCGGAGAGGTAGGAGGCGTATACGACAAGATAGGCGCGGCGGCAAAGGAGGGCATGGAGTACGCACTTGTGCCATATACGCAGGAGAGCATAGAAAGGCTTGTATATTACATAGCGCAGCAGACATACGGAGTGCCGCTCATAGAGGTTGGCAACCTCTCTGAAGCGATGAAGTATGCATACGGAACAAGCCCCAGGCCCATGGTCCTAAATACAACATCCGATTATAACCTTGGCAGGATATCAAACGCCAGCCTTGCATGCATCTCGTGCAACCAGAGCTACTTCTCAGAGCTTACAAACTACACATTCAATGTCACACGCACCGAAATAGCAGGGATGGGCAGCAGCTACGCTGATGCGAAGGCTGGCATGCTTGCTCAGCTCAGTAACTATACTGCAATAGCCTCAAAGGGCTACCTCTATACAGGCGCAGACCTTGCCTTTGTCGAATACCAGCAGGCATTCACGCTTGCCAATTCTGGAAACCTGAGCAGAGGCAGCGCGGCCTCGCTGCTTGACGGCATCTCCGCATACTGCTCATCGCTCAGCCCGCCCCAAATGACAACAGCAAACTACGAATACGTGATAGGCGGGGAGCTCAGGCAGGAATGGGGAATAATAAACATGAGGGGCGCATATGCGCTGCTCAATGCAACGCAGACCAGCGACGATGTGATAAGCGCCATAGACTATGCTGCGCCTTCAGAGGCGTGGTGCGGAGCGTCTGCAGAGATGTATGACATAGCGGCAGGCATGCAGGGCAGTACAGTAAACTTATCAAGCGGGGTGAAGAGCGATGCATACAGGGCAATAAACAATGCAAGGCAGTACGGCAGCAGCATGTACCTTACAGCGGCAATAAGCGCCTATAACGCAAGCGAATACGCAACTGCGCTATACAGCGCAACATACGCAAGCGTATTCGGAAGCAGCACGCAGCCAATGAATTACTCTGATGCAAAGGCTGTAGAGGAGATACGCACAAATATTGAGAACTCAACATATGGCATATGGCCCGCGCAGTTCGCAGATGAGGCAGGGTTCTACCTTCAGCAGGCAGCAATCACCTCGGAAAACGGCACCAACGCAAGCATCTCCTCAGCATACGAGATAGCGCTTCTCAGCAGGGGCCTTGCAGGGGCAAACAAAGAGATAAGAGACGGCTTTGTTGCGGGCACAGGAACGCAGAAGCTGCCTAGCATCAACCCTGGCGGCCCTGTCATTCCATCGGTTCAGCCTGAGACCATCAGCGCCCTCGAGGCAGAGAACAACCTTATAATGGCTATGTTCGCAGTTCTCTTTGCTATGCTTCTTGTGATAATCATACTGCTTGTCATTATAAGCAGGGATATAAAGGCATCAGGCAGGAAGCGCGGAGGAAGGAGGTGAGGGCATGGACCCCTTCTGCGACAGCTCCATACTCGAAGGCGCATTTTACACCACAGATAACACTATGGCATTGTACGACGCCGCGCCTGTAGTGCCTGGGCATTCTCTTATAATACCCAGAAGGCATGTACCTGACATAATAATGCTTACAGACGAGGAGATGCTCGACATGCTTGAAACGGTCAAGAAGATAGGCCCTGTGATCTTCAGTCTGTACGGCGACGGCTCGGGCTCGTACGACCTTACTGCGCAGATAGGGAAGTATTCGGGCATGACTATAGAGCATCTGCACATGCATTTCATACCAAGGAGAAAGGATGACGATTATCAGGGCAGCTCAGATGTATACGGGCAGATAGAAAAGGCAAAGAGGCTCGGAAAGGAGGAATACATGAATGAGGTAAAGAGGCTACGTGAGGAGATGGAAAGGCAGTACGGCAGCAAGGAGAATGGCCAATAGCGCCAGAAGCATGGCGATAAGGGAGAGATTGCGCGCAATGGAGTAGAAATGCGCATCGGTTTTTGAGAGATAGCCAAGAGCGGCATAGAGGAGCATAAGATCTGATGCTGAGACAACTACAATATATACGATGTTGTGGCGGAGCGGCGCCACGTAGAAGAAGAGGTATGCGCTTATAATTACGGCAATGGCATAAAGTATCAAGGCAACGATTGCCGAAGGCTTTCTTCCTATCTTCACAGGAAGGGTCTTCGCATGCCTCGCGGCATCGCCTCTGTAATCGCGTATGGTGCCGTGTATCTCGCGGGCCAGTCCGCTGAGGAATATCATAAAGGATATGAGCAGTATGCCCAGTCCAGGCGCATTCAGCACAACATAGCTGCCGAAGATGAAGGGTATGGCCATTGAAAAGGCGATATAGGCATTGCCCAGCAGCGTGTACTCCTTAAGCCTGTAGCTGTAGAGGAAGGCGAGCACTGCGAAGAGCAGCGCTATGGCAAGGCAGTATATGTTTATCAGAGCGCTTGCGGCCACGCCTATGGCAAAGCCGAGAAGTGAGGTATAAAGCGCGTGCTCCTTTTTTATGGTGCCCTTTACAAGTGGCCTCTTCTTCATATTGATCCTGTCAACATCAACGTCGAAGTAATCGTTTATGGCGAATGCTGCTGCGCTTATGAAGATAGGGGTTATAAGGCTCAGGATCAGCGGCTGCAGTGTAGGCAGGCCTTTGCTTATAAGCTCGGCCGTTATTACTGCAATGACAAGCATGAGGCTGTGCTCTATCCTGGTAAGCTTAAAAAGCTCAAGGAGCCTGTTCATGGTATGAATATGCATAAAGGGTATTTAAATTATGCCAGTATTTGGCGTTTCGCTTACTTTGTGTCTTTGAACGGCGCCTTTCAGAACCTCACTGCGGGCCGTGCGGATCCTGATTGCTCAGATAGGCCTTAACCTCTGCGTTAGTTGGGTTAGGGTTATTTGGTATCCCGTTATTTTGAATAAGCGGATAAAGTTTTTCTGCATCGCTGTTTAGTGCACGCTGGTCTGCGTGTATCTCTGATTTATATACGCTCATCTCCCTCGTAAGCTTGTCTTCCTGGTTCCACACTGCCGTCTGCTGTGCGGTTGCCGAGGACTGCTGCAAATCCTCTTGCTTGGTCTGCGGCACAGCCTTTGAGGCAACGCCAGTGGAATTGGAGGCAGGCTGCTGCACGTTCTGGGTAGGCTTATTATCTACAGTATTGTTTATTGTTATGTCTACAGGCCCGCTGGCTGCAGGAATTGTGTACATTATGTGCTTCGTGCCGTTGGAATAGTTGACAATAATGCCGCGCGTGCCGTTTGCTTTCATGCGTCTTTCGGTCTCCTTGCTGTACGGAACAGAGCCTAGCATTGCGCCGCTGTTTGCCTTGTATACATGGGGCGCGGGCACGCCCTCCGGCTTTTGCTCCGCCTCCTTCCTTTCGGAGTCCTTAATGAGTTTCGTGAGTTTCGCAAGCCCACTGCCGTTCACTTTGATCTCCTTTTCATCCCTGCTGTTTACGGCGCTCTGATTTGCGTTGATGGTATTTTGATTTGTGTCGTAGGTATTCTGGCGAGATATTGAAGAGCTTAATGCTGCAATACGCATGTCCTGGGCATGTAGAATGTCCTGTGTATGCATATACCAGACGGCTCCAACGGCCAAGACGGCTCCTGCCATAGCAAGCGGAGTGCCCCTTCTGATGTCTTTCCATATTTTTGCAAGAAGCGTTGGCGTTTCGTATTTTACAGTAGCTTCTGTAGGTGCACTTGTATCATTATTTTCGTTAGGTTGTTTAAGGTCTGCATTGGCAGGTGGCTGCTCTGGGAGTTGTGCAGGGAGTGACACGACAGTGCCTGCTCCTATGGAGCTAAGCATATTATTAAACATAATATTAAAGTAGTCAGCAGTTACGCCTGCCCTACCAAGATGGTCGGATATGCTACACACAAGAATTACTGCGGCAGGATCATTATTTGAGTCGAGCTTTGTCTTACTGAGATTTTCCCATATTTGTGTCACAATATCTTTTAACTCAGCAAAATTAGCATTACCTGCAACGTTTTTTGGATCGAACTTCGTACTCTTAGTCGTTTTTTCTATAGCGTCATTTAGAACTTTTCTTTCTTCAAGAAGAACTTGAAAAGCCTTGTCATTAATAAAAGCACTGTCATTAATCATAGTAGCCTTAAGTGCATCTATGGCCATGAAGGTGCTTACCCACTCTGTATTTAATCTTATTATTGCATTTCTGTCTAATCCGCTTCTGAGGCTATTATCAGCTCCAATTATTCTTTTGGGGCCAAAATATGCTTCATGAAGATCCCGTATTTTAGCCGTCAGGAGAGTTACATTAACCTGACTTGTTGTGATTGGCGCCGTTTTTGTAGTAGTTGCTTCCATATAATCCACCAATTTACTTTAGTATAAAATATATCTTTTCTCCTTTATATACCTTGCGGTAGAGCATTTTACTGTAGAATACTGCATTATTGGCACCTCTGCATTGTACCATCCCATATTTACGGGGAACGCTATCCAGAGTAAAGAGCGGGTTATTGTGTTGCATTGCCCTGGTTTTTCATCGTTAGTAGTGCATCATCCTTGGCAGGTAGAGCCACTAAGTTAAGGCCTTCTGTAGTCGTCCCCTGACTGCTGTTTATAAGCATGTTTCTTAGCCTGTAGAACCTGTAGTACAGCTCATCCTGATCCGGTACTCCCCACTTTACGAATAAGCCGAGCACCCTGTAGCGTTCCTCTTTGTCCTCTTCGAAAAGCACTATTACGTCCTGTGGATGCGTAAGATACTCTTTTAATTGGGCATCTTCAAAAAATCTTACATTTCTTTCTAAAATATTCATTCCGAGCTGCCTGCCTTTATCGTTTATAGCAACGTTGATCTCTTCTTGAAGTTTAGTGAGCCTTTTATACTGTTCTTCGTTGAGCTTGGCTTCTGCCATTCTTGACTCTGCATAGAAGTATAGGCTATCGGCATTCAGCCTTTTTATCAGTGCGCTGTCGTTTGCATGCTTCAGTGACTTGAGCTTGATGCAGTTATCTTTTATCTCTGTGGCATACTCTTCAAAATACTTCATTACATAGTTTACGTCGTAGCTGGCCTTGTATTTTTCGAGATATCTTTTGGCATTTCTCAGGCGATCTTCCCTGGAGTCGCCTTTTTCTATCTCGTTTACCATGCGCAGCTGGTCATGCACAGATACAAGATCGTATACTGTCTGCTCGATAACTTCTATCTCCTCTGGTTCATTCAGCCCTTCTATTATACTCAGGAATTTGGCCTCTTCTTTTTTTGATATGCTTTTGAGCTTGTTATCCACACAAAACCAAAGAAGCAGCTTAGGATTCAGCTTGGGCTGGCTTTTTAAGCCTGCCTTGATATCAGAGTCGCTGAATTTTTCAAGCACCTTGGCCCTTTCGAGTGTTTTCTTCATAAATTCTTGGCCGCGGAACTCCTTTACGATTTCGAGCCCGTCAGAAACTACCCTTGCGAGATAGTGTGCCGCCTCGCCGTGAGATTCATTCATTTTTTGTTTGTATGTCTCATCTATTTTAACCAGTGATTCATATATATTATTGTACAGCTCGCCATTAGAGCCTTTATGCCTTATAAGGTCAAGCATCGGCCCATAGGTTTCTACGAACTTTTTTAGAAGGGTCTCGCTGCCTTCGCGATGCTCCATGAGTTCATTCGCTTTGGCGATATAGCCGGATATGTTTGTGTCGAATGTAACTATGTTTTTTGTAAGTTCGTTTGCCATGCGGGCGCTTCGTGCCTCATTTATGGCTGCCCTTGCCTGTATGCTGCCGACTTTTACAGTATTGGGACTGGACAGGTTTTTCACCTTTACCGGCATGGATTTCGCCTCTGAACAACCATATAGGGCATGTTCTCATTTTTATGCTTATCGCAAGGCCGTGCTGCACGGATACGTGCTGCCTGCAGGACATGCTGACTTGGCGCTATATGGTTATGCCGAAGTGGAATTTCAACACAGAGCTCAGGGCTATGGTCGCCAGCGATGCACCTAGCGATATTACAAGCATCTCGAATATGCGCCTCTTTATGCTCGTGCCGCTTATTATGGCTATTACAGCCGAGGCTATGGTAAGCACAATGCTTACGGTTATTATAGATGCGAGTATGCCGTAATATCCGGAAATTCCTGCCATGAACGGCAGCACAGGTATAAGAGCGCCAATGAAGTAGTATGCGCCGGTATAAAAGGCATCATCCCTGGGTCTTGTGGCAGGCATTGACTTACTGGAATCCCTGTTTCTCTCGATAAGGCTGTGTGATTTGGAGGAGAGATAGGCGCCGCCAGCCATTGAGAGAGTGCCAGAGACGCCTATTATAAGGCCGCCTATGATGACTATGAGGTCGGAGCGCGAAATTATGGCAAAGCCCACGACTGCGGCAAGAACCTCGACAAGGCCGTCGTTGAGGCCCAGCACTATGGAGCGCATGTAGTTGAGCTCTCCCTCATGCACCCTTATCTTCTTTTTCAGCACTTCTTCAGTGTAGTTCTCGTCCCTCATGATTATGCTTATATGCCTGCGCTCTGATTCAGGCAGCGTTATGCCCTTTATAGCGTCTGCAAACCTCGCAAGGGTGCCCTCCTCGGTAAGGCCGAGGAGCTTTGTCACGAAGCCTATGCCCATTACCCTTCTTATAATGGAGAAGACGAAGACCTGCAGGCTTACGAGGGCAGGAAAGAGGGAGGGCACAGAAACGGCATCCTCGTCCAGTATGGCCTTCCAGAGGTTCATGTGCTTCTTCTCGAGAAGGCTGAGCCTCACAAGGAGGGCCCTGAGCTCAGGATCCCTTTCTATCTTTGAGAGATGCTCATAGACCCTGAAGTGCATGGCTTCGTCGATAAAAGAGTCGCGCTCAAGCCTAGCACGCTCGCCTCTGCCAGAGATGCGCCCCATATGCATGACCAGCTATGCCCTGAAAGGGCAGCCTGAATTATGCAGAACGCATTATAATATAAGCCTTCTCTCGAGCCTTGCGTAGCGCTTTATCATGGCCTTCGCGTTGGCCTTTACATCATCCCCAGTAGGGGAGAGCCTTGCAACTCCTGTCTCAACTGCGGCCTTTGCCACAGCAGCAGCTATGCCTGGGGTTATGCTAAGAGATGCGCCCTTTTCGGTAAGGTTAGGGAGCACGCGCTCTGTGCCCAGGCCCCTGCCTGTGCTTTTAGCAAGAGCAATTGAGGCTGCGTAGAGCATGCCGAAGTTCACTGACTTTGCCCTTACGTCGAGAATGCCCCTTAGCACGCCTGGAAACGCAAGAAGGTTGTTTATCTGGTTCGGGGTGTCGCTCCTGCCTGTAGCGGCTATGAAGGCGCCGGCGTCTTTGGCATCAGCATAGCTGATCTCAGGCGTGGGATTGCTCAGTGGAAAGAGTATGGGCTTCTCAGACATAAGAGAGAGAATGCCCTTCTCGAACCTGCCGCTGCCAGAAAAGCCTATCAGCGCGTCTGCGCCATTCGCAGCCTCGTCAAGGGAGCCTGACCTTTTATCAGGGTTTGTCATGCCTGCTATCCTTTCCTTGTAATCGTTCATATGCTCCTTCCTATCCGAGCTTATGAGGCCGGCACGGTCAAGCACATAGACGTTGCTGAAGCCCGCAAAGTTCAGTAATTCTGTAACTCCGAAGCCTGCTGCGCCTGCGCCATCTATCACTATCTTTGCCGCCTTGCCCTTGCCTGCAAGCTTAAGCGCATTCAGAAGGGCCGCAAGAACTACGACTGAGGTGCCCTGGCGGTCATCATGGAATACAGGTATGTCTATTGCACCGGAAAGGGTGTCAAGCACCCTGAAGCACTTTGGTGATTCTATGTCCTCTATATTGACAGCGCCGAATGAAGGGGCAATGTTTGTTATGAACTTTATTATCTCGTTCTCATCGGTTGTGCCGATGCAGAGGGGCACAGCGTCTATGCCCCCGAATTTCTTGAAGAGTATGGCCTTGCCCTCCATGACCGGAATTCCTGCCTCGGGGCCAACATTCCCCAAGCCGAGGATTCTTGTGCCGTCAGAGACTATCGCAACGGAATTTGACTTGTTTGTATAGGTGTAAGCAAGGCCCTTCTCCTTTTTTATGGCCTCGGATACATATGCTACTCCGGGCGTATAGTAGGTAGACATATCCTCCCTTGTAAGAAGAGGCACCTTTGAAACCATCTCTACCTTG
>JAJYIA010000044.1 GCA_021796295.1 Microcaldota archaeon | reverse complement strand
CACGCCTTTCGGCTACAAGCAGGGAGATAGGCAATGCAGATGAACTCTCGATAAACATACGTGAGCAGCGTGCGCTCCTGAAGCCGAAGGCCTCTGCAGCATACGATGTAATAAAGTCTGCGTTTGGCAAAGAAAACGGCCTTCACGGAAGGCTCGGAGACCTGTGCACATATGACGATGAGTATGCGCCTGCTGTGGATGCAGCAGTCGGGGCCAGGCTTGACTATATAGTTGTAGACTCTATGGAAACCGCAGCGGCCATTATAGAGCACCTGAAGAAGAATGCTGCGGGACGTGCAACATTCATACCACTGAAAGAGGTAAAGGCAGAGGAAACCAGAAGGCACAGCGGCATATCTCCAATAATGGATTTCATAAAATTCGATGGGCGTTTTGCGCCTGCATTCAGGTATGCGCTCCACAATACCTATCTTGTAAAGGACATAGGAGAGGCCAAGGCGCACGGCATAGGCCAGCGCAGGTATGTCACCATGTCGGGAGAGGTCATAGAGCAGTCAGGCATACTCTCCGGAGGCTCTTCCCCTAAAAAGCTCTCGCCACAAAGCCTTGAGAAAAGGCTCAGGGAAGTGCTGGAGAAGAGATCCCAGCTCAGCTCAGAGCACGATTCACTCAATGCAAAGCTGCTTGAGAAGAGGAAGGGAGAGGCGTATGTGGAGATGAATATACTCTCGCTTGAAAAGGAACTCGGCTCAGTCGCAGCACAAGTTTCTGAGCATTCAAAGCTCTCTTTGTCTATAAGCAAGGAGATAGGCGCTATAGGCGCGCAGCTTTCAAATGCCGAAAAGAAGCATGCTGCGGCAGAATCGCTGCTGAAGTCAACTAGGGAATTGCTATCAGGGGCCAAGGCAGAGCTCTCCTCGATCTATGCTACTGCGCTTGAAGCCTCAAAAAGGCCCGGAGGCCTTACTAAGGCTGAGGCGGAGAGGCTTGAAGGGATAAGGAAAGATGTAGAGGGATTCAGGATAGCAAAGGCCGGGTCTGTAAAGGAGGGCCAGATAGCAGAGGAGAGCATGAAGAAGGCATCGGAGAAAATAGCCCAGAAAATTCTCTTTATAAAGGAGTCGAAGAAGGCCATCGGAGAAAAGTCGTCAAAGAAGAAGGATCTTGAAGAGGCAAGGGGCTCTCTCGAGGGAGAGATGGCAAGGCAGAGCACCTCAGGAAAGGAGCTTTTTAAGTGCATAGGCGATGCCGACGCGGGCCTTGCGAGCGAAGGTGAGAAGAAGGGAAGGGCTGAGGCAGAGCTATCCAACATCGAGAGGCAGATCTCAGACCTTAAGGTCCAGGGCAGCCAGTCTGCTACGAGGATGAACGACCTCGCAGCTGAGCTCAGCACATACCGCGAGAAGGCAGAGCTGATAAATGACGACGTCGCAGCTATGGAGAAGGAGTCAGGGGTCACCAGCGCTAAAATGGCAGAGCTCGGAAGCGTAAACCTGAAGGCGCCTGAGCTCTACGACGAGAAGAAGAGGGCCGTAGACGAGGTCATGTCAAGGCTCGGAACGCTCGAGACAGAGCGCCAGGCTGTCATGCGCATGATAAACGAGATAGAATCAAAGAAGCTGCAGACATTCATGAATGCGCTGAATGAGGTAAGCAAGAACTTCTCAACGCTGTACAGCCATGTTTTCACAAACAGGGCCTCAATAAAGATAGAAAATCCGAAGGATCCGTTCAACAGCGGACTTGACATAGAGGTAAGCGACGGCAGGTCAACGAAGACGCTGGGCTCCATGTCAGGAGGCGAGAAGTCCTTCATATCTCTTATACTGATCTTCGCGATACACATGTACAAGCCCTCATCACTCTATATATTCGATGAGGTCGATGTCGCGCTTGACAAGGAGAACTCTAAGAAGCTTTCGTACCTCATAAAGGAGATGGGCAAGAATGCCCAGTTCATAGTTGTAAGCCACAACGATTCGCTGATACTCAATGCCGATACCGCGATAGGCGTAGTAAAGAACGATGACGAGTCAAAGACTGTAGGCATTGAGGTATCAAGCATGGTCAAAGGCAGAAGTTGATCACCTTGAGAAGCAGCAAAAGCACTAAGGCGAAGAAGACCGCAATTAAGCCAGTATACGTACTTTATGCGCTTCTCGTGGTCTCTGCGGTCTTATACATAATAACAGGCATATCGCTACTCGGGGCAGTGGCATTCGTCCTCGTTGTTGTGATACTAGCCGTGGAGTTCGGCTCAAGCATAAAGTCAGCAGGCGTAAAAAAGACGCTTCTTGACGTGGGCATTTCAGTTGCCGCAGCAGTTCTCCTTTTCCTTGTACTGCCATCAATACTGCTCCATACGAGCTCGCCTGTAGACGTTGTGGTGAGCTGCAGCATGCTCCCGACGCTGCACAGGGGCGACATTGTCATACTACACGGTGTAGGAAGCATGCAGGCATTCCTAAGCAAGCATAAAATACCCGTGATAAATGTAAGCAGCGCGGCGTTCAACTCAATGCTGAAAAACATGCAGTCTGAATTTCTCGAGCCCTACGCCTATGCAAATCATAATGCCTCCGAGATAGTTCCATATGCGGAGAGCCTCTCAGGCTACGGCCTTGGCTACTACAGCGTGCCTTGCCTCTACATGTATTCAAGGGCAGGCGAGCCAGACAACTACTACAGGTGTATTGTGCCTGAATCTGCGCAGCAGAATAACCTGATAACCTATTCCTACTCCATAGGCAAGGAGCAGATACCAGGCTCGATAGTCGAGGCAGTATACACCTCTTCAATAAACATAAGCGGCATAGCCATAACTGAGAACTATTCCAATCCGATTATAGTCTACAGGGCTGCGCCTAATGACTACTTCAGTGGCGACATAATACACAGGCTCTACGCGGCAATAAATGTCAACGGTGCCTATTACCTTCTCACAAAAGGCGACAATAATCCGCTGCTTGACATAGAGGCCATGAATTACCCCGTAAGCCAGAATGCCGTCGTGGGATATGTCGTGTCAGACATACCTGTGCTGGGATACCCATCGCTCATAGTAAGGGGCCAGATCGGTAGCGTGTCAGGATGCAACCAAACCCTGCTTCACTAGCGAATCTTAGCAATGACCAATCAAAAGCACCATTGGAAGCTCCCAACCTTTAGTTGGGAGGATGTCACTGGGATAGATGGCTCATGTAATCCATGCCTTTATACTTTTTATTACACTGCCGAATAAAGGAAGCCTGTCAAACAGCATGCCGCCCAGTTCTTTAGAATAATACCTCTCCATCTCGCTGACCTTATCCAAGAGAAGCTCCGAGGAAAACCTCTTGCCGTAATATCCCAGCTTTCTGTCAGCCATGCCCTGATCAAATTCTATACCCTTGTTTTCTATCAAATGATAAAGATCATAGATGTCCTTTGCTTCGTGTCTTGTGATTATTGCTCTTATCTTCTCAGCTCCTACCTCGTTAAGATCCATACCTATGAGATTTTTTACTGGCAGCTGGTAAGCCGGATAATCAAGCCTTACTGGTATAGGCTTTCTCAGGACGGATTCTCTCCTGCTCATTTCAACATATACAATAGCCATATCTATCTGGCCTGTGTTCAGAGGGCCTTCTGCGCTTATCCTAAAGGAGAGCGCTCTCTCATTATTGCCAATGATCCTAAGTGTATTCTTAACCCCGAAAAGTCCAAGGCCTCTGGAAACCTCTTCAGGCAGGCCCTCATTCAATTCCCCCGATGCTGTAAAATCAAGGTCTTCAGAAAATCTCCTCAGGCCATGGAAAAACCAAAGGTATGTGCCTCCTTTAAATAAGACAGGCTTCTCAGAAAGGATATTGAGTATTATTGATTGTATATAATGCTTCTCCTGCTGCCATGGCCGTAGGCCGTAAGCCTTAGCTATCTCTAATAGCTGCTTCTTGCCAATGATTCAATCACCTTTTTAATTCTCTCAGCTCCTCGGACATTTAACCCATCTGCAATCTCGTGCATTCTTTGTACATTCACAGCATCGAGATGCTCAGCTATGGTCTTTTCAGAATATATATTAAGATAAATGCCGTCTATGAAAGCCTTTTCTGCCTCTGCCAGAAAAATATAGCTACTGCCTTTGCCCTCCCTTTTAAATCCTGAGAGCATGGCGCCTGGGATCTTATGGTACCTTATCCCAAGAGACCTATATCTTATAGAATTCAGAGTCGTGACGCATTCTATATATTTCGGCACCTGATTTATCACTCCGTGCGCAAGCAGTGCCGAATCAAGGGAAATATAAGAAGGCTCAATAAGTTGCGTGGCTATTACAAAATCATCTTCGACAAAAGAGATTTTGCCTTCCAGAAGTCTGCGTGCAAGGCCTTTTATGACAAGTCTTGAGAGATAGACTCTTGACACTTCTTTGGAACGTCCTGTCAGGTTGGAAAGCTGCTGCACAGAGAAGACTGCACGTCCTGTCTCCAATGCCATATCCCTAATACTGTAAAGTGAGAGTTCTTTCATGTATCCTCAGCCCCACATAACTATATTGTTATATGTAAGTGATATTAATATAAAAATCTTTGTATTACCATTCCTGCATAACCATATTGTTATGCACAGATTATAATATCAATGCGAACCTGCGCTGAAGGCGAATGCATACTGGCTATATCACTCCGAAGCTTGTGTTTGTCCAGAGCATCACCTGCATGCGCACCGGCCTGTCATTGATGATCACAGGCGTTGTTGAAACAAGCACTGAAGTCGCACCGCTCGCAGGGCTGCTCCCCATGCTTATATGGTAATTGTCTCCCTGTATTACTATATAGTAGTCGTAGCCCACGCCCAGCATCTCCTTGGTATCCTGGTAGTTGTAATTTGACATTGCGGCAAGGCTCATGATCTTTGCTGCCGAGAGCGCTTCATAGGCTCCGGTCCCAAGGCCTATGCTGATATTGCTCCATGTGGCGGTGTTTGTTGCGTTGACTTCGCTGTTCCAGCTCTGCGGCGCGCCTGGTTCTGTGAGCCTTGACGAGAGCGTGTTGAGCTGCATCTGCATGTCAGAGCCTGAATTCGAGCTGGCAATTGCGAACTGCCCGCTTATGTTGAGCCATGCATATGCAAGTATGACTACGGAGAGCACGAAGATGACTGTTGCAAAGACTATGTCAAAAGACCAGAATTGAGCCTTCATAGTATCACGTCCCAAGTGAAAACGGCACGCTAAGCGAGGCATACTCAGGCATGCCGCTGCTGTATAGCCCCTGCACCTCAGAACCGCTTAGCGCGTTGTCATACAGCTGTACATCCGCAATATTGCCGTAGAAGTACTGCGATGCGCCTCCGCTGCCTATCCATGCGCCTCCGCTGGGCGTTTCAATCGAGCCGCTTACGCCGCCTGCAGTGCCTTCAAGCACTCCATTTACATATATATTCAGGCCTATGCCGTTGTATGTGCCCGTGACCATATACCAGCTTCCGGTCTGCAGAGGCTCTGCAGTGCTGGCTGTGTACGTCATTCCCCCCTCAATGTGTATAGTGAAGATCGCGTTCATGGTGTTGCTCAGCGAGAGGCCTGCACCCCCGCTGCTGCCGTATTCAAGCAGAGATTCTGTGCTGTCAGGTGCCGATGCAGGATAAATCCAGAGCGAGACTGTTGCCGTATTCGTAGTGAAAGGCTCTGTATTGGCTATGAATATATTACCATCGCCGTTGAACGAAACGCCGTAATTGCCTATGCTGCTTGTAAGCAAAAATGGCGTGGCCAGATATGGCGTCGATATGACATTAACAGCATAGCCGTTGTTCATGCCGCTGCTCAGGTCGCTCGCGTTGCCGTCAAGGGGCCACCACGCCGCGAGGTTCCGGCTCCTGAACGGCACGCCGGCAGCACCCTCGTCGTATAGCGCCTTTATGTCTGCACTGCCAAGCGCTGTGTTGTATATCTGAACATCGCCTGCCGAGCCCTTAAAGTAATGCGAAGTGCCACTGCTTCCT
>JAJYIA010000043.1 GCA_021796295.1 Microcaldota archaeon | reverse complement strand
CTCTCAACAAGTATCTCCCTGCTTTTCGAGCCCCTTACCTCTGTCTCGTAGATAGACTCGGCAATAGCCTGCGAGAGCCGCTCATCCCTCTCATTGTATCGCTTCATAAGCTCGCTGTATTCCTCGCGCAGTATCGCGCCGCGCTCTGCAATGCCGAACCTCTCCGCATTCATAACGCCTGAGGCCTTTGTAAGCTCATCATGCTCCCTGCCGAAGTACTCTATGCCTGCCCTGCCAGCTACAAATTCTATCCTGTCAACGCCGTCATGTATCCTGTATGCGTTTATTATCTTGATAATGCCCAGAAGGCTCTCCCTTCCTGCAAGATGAAGGCCGCCACAGGCCTCTGCGTCTATGAGCTTGCCGTTCCTGTCGCTTATGACTATTATCCTCATGTGCTTCGAAGGCACTCCATGTCCCTGATATATCGAAAATCCATATTCGCGCTCTGCCGCGCCTCTCTCCATATCCCTTACCTCTACCTTTATGCCGTGAAGCGCAGCGTTGTTTGCAAAGGCCTCGATGGTTGCTATTTCCCCATTGCCAAGCCTTTCATAATGGGCTATGTCTATGTGCGCCTTCTCCTCTGCCTTCCTTGCGCCTTCCTGCCATGCATGCCTGCCGAGCACGCTTCTTGCCGCTGCGCTTATCAGGTGCGTTGCAGTGTGGTGGGCCATGAGCTTCTCCCTGCGCACAACATCAACCTTGCAATCAACAAATGCCCCTTCGGCGATGCCAGCCTTGTCTGGCTCGTCCTCAGTTATGTGCATTATTACATTACCTGCTGATTGTACGTCAACTACATTGTGCCCGTTTATAGTGCCTCTGTCGCTTTCCTGGCCGCCGCCTTCAGGATAGAAAGGGGTCTTGTCAAGCACAACATAGTTTTTATGCACATACAAGACCTTCGATCTTGACTCTGTGGCGGATGCATAATACAGCCTGGCTGTTTCAGGAAGGCCTTCAGGAACTACATCAAGCCTTGCAGCCTCTTCTTTAGCCACGAAGTCGCCCTTCATTATGTCCTCATATGCTGCCTCGGGAAGCTCTATGCCAATGCCCTTGCCTCTTGCATACGCCTCTATTACCTCCGGCGTTATCCCGTGGCTCTCGTAGAGCATGCGAAGCTCATGCCTCTCTATTCCTGCGCCCCTCGAAAGCAGAGAGCCCAGTATTCTGACAGCGTTCTTCCTGCTTGATGCATACCTTTCACGCTCGACACCTATTATCTTTGAAAGGGTTCCCAGGCTTTCTAAAAGCTCGGGATACATATCCCTGAGATCTTCAGCCTCTTCAGCAGCAACCTCATCAAGGTCTATCTCAAGTCCGTACTCCTCAATAAACGAGAGCGCCCTCCTGAGTATTACGCGAAGGTTGTAGCCGCCTCCGACATTGGACGGAAGCGCACCGTCGGCAGTAGCAAAAAGCAGTGTGCGCATATGGTCAAGTATGGCATAGAGGGCATGCACAGGCTTCAGCCTTTTTTCATACTCATTCCTTGTTATGCCTATCCTTGAAAGGATTGAGTCTTCCTTCTCGCGGTAGCCCCTGCCCTCTGTAATGTCTAATTCGCTTGCAAGGGCTGCGAATTTAAGGAAGAGCTCATTCTCCATCTCTATGCCGGAATTCTCTCCCAGCCTTCTTATTATTGTGTCAAACACGCTCTCATAAACGCTCCCGAAGCCTGTATAGAACCACATAAGCCTCTCAAAGCCCCATCCCACGTCGACGACCTTGCCCTTCAGCTCGTGCACCTTTCCGTTGAAGCTCTCGAACTGCGTGAATACGCTGTTGACGAGCTCAAGGCCGTTGGCAAAGCTCTCCAGGCATGGCCCGAATTCAGAGAAATCGCCCATAGCCCAGACGTCCTCTGTATAAACAAGGTCTGTTTTTCTGACTTTCAGCACATCTGTAAGGAACCTGTAATTTAGCTCTATGGTTTTGTCCTTCCAGTAGCCTTCGCTAGGCCAGTTGAATGCGTGCTGCCCTGCCATCATGAAGCTGGTGAGATGCCTTCCCGTAACTCCTACGTTCTCTATGTCGTTGAAACGGAGGCAGATCTGCGGCACTACAAGCGGGTTTTTGCTGTATTCGAATGCCATGGCCCCGTTCTCTATGCGCTGGAAATCCTGTATGCTCGCTATAGTGAAATATAAGTCCTGCCTCCACCTGCTCACTACCGGATACCTCTTTACAGAAGCATGGCCATTCCTCTCGAAGAAACCGGAGAAAAGGTCCCAGAATTCCCTGTAGCCTATGTGCCTGGGCTGCTTTTTGAAGAAGCTGTACGGTGTGTGCAAAGGGTCATCGCACCTTTCACGCTC
Organism: Microcaldota archaeon; assembly: GCA_021796295.1. GTDB lineage: Archaea > Micrarchaeota > Micrarchaeia > Micrarchaeales > CABMGC01 > JAJYIA01. The sequence continues at coordinate 3,665 of JAJYIA010000043.1, read as the reverse complement.
CCCGATGCTCCAGAAATTCTTTCCGCATATGCCGCATTTGCGCCTCTCAAAGCCCTCATCCTCGAAGAGCTTTGTGCTGTAATACTCCTTATATTTGCTTCCGAATTCCCTTCTCAGGTCTTCCTTGTTCAGAACAGACTCATCAAGCATTGCCCTCAGCCCCTATACCATACTCGGCACTTATCCTTAAAAAACGTGCAGATGTCGCACTTCCACTTCTCGCTCTCCGGCACAGGCTCTGCCTCGCGCATATTGCTCCAGTAAGCCATCGAGTGCGCAAGCTCTGCCTCTATGTAGGCCTTGTCATACTCAACGTCTATGCTTGATATCTGCCTGCCGTTCTCCCTTTCAAAATACCTGAGCTCGAGAGCGCTGCTCGCCTTAGGAAGCCTGCTGAGCTCTTCGAACATCCTCTTGTATATGGCGTTAAGCCTTAGTATGCCCGGAGTTATGCCCAGCTCTTCAAGGCCCTTCCTGAAGCTCTCGGATAGCTCCATGCCCTCTATCCTGTATGCATAAGAAAAGTTTTCATATGTGTAAAGGCCCGCTGAAGTGTCATCAACAAGCTTCTTGTAAAGCATGACCTGTATCCTGTCTGACTTAAGCCTGCTTGAGGGAGAACCCCCTCTTCTCAGCGTTTTGTCCTCAACTATGACAAGGTTGCCGCCGCTGAGCCTGAGCTCGTCTATCTGCCCTGCGACCTTGAAGCCGTTTATTGAGCCGTATACCTTGAATTCACGGCATATGCCCTTCTCGCCGAGGTTTTTTATCCCCATGTAGTTCTCATACGCCGTCTTATAGAGCCTGTCAGGATACGTTACCGGCTCTACTGCAAGCTTCACATAAGCTATCTTCTGCCTGTCCTCATGTATGGCACTGCCTGCCTGCATGGGCTTTGTGAGCTTCATGCCATAAATATGGTAAAGCTCCATCTGCTTTTCGCACCACGCCTGGTTGGCTATGTCCTTTACGGGTATGCTGCTCATACGCAGCCTTGAGAGTGTGCCTTCAATGCCCCCATTCATAAATACGCCTACGCTGCCTTCGTATGAGTTATTCAGACCGCCTACCAATCTTCATCGCCTAAGCTCAGCGATCACCTGTCTCATCACATATCCTTTTATTTATTCGTAACATTAATAGCCTTATGTCAAATTTCCTTGACCACAGTCTCTTCATCTTCGACTGGGACGGCACGCTTAGCACATCGACTCTTTTAGTGAGGCTTTCCCGCCTCTTCAACACCAGATATAATGTATCCGGCCATGAGCAACCGCTGCACAGAAGGGCAGTGCCAATGCCGGATTACAGGCGCATGGAGGCCGGCCTTGAAAGGAAGAACATATTCTATGCAAGGCTTTATGACTTCTACTCCGGGTTTTCGATTCCCAGGCTAAGGAACGGCTCAATGGATGCGCTCCTGCAGCTTTCAAGGCGCGGAAAAAGGATTGCAGTCTTCAGCGATTCAGAAGAGTACAGGCTGCTGCATGAGGCCAAGGTGCTTGGAGTTATAGGCAAGGTTGACATGGTGCTCAGTGCGAAGTCCATAGGCTACTACAAGCCGCGCCCAGAGGGGCTTATGCTTTTAATGGAGAAGTACAAATCAGATCCTGGGGAAAGCATATATGTGGGCGATATGGCCTCAGACGTCCTTACTGCAAGGCTTGCAGGTATGCACTCATGCGGGATCGCAGGAGGCCTGGAGCGATATGATATACTTCAAAGGGCAAAGCCCGATTATCTTTTCAAGGACATGCAGGATCTTGCGGCGTACCTCAAGGAGCGCGTTCAGGCCAGGCGCTCACCTAAGACAAATAAGCCAGTGCCGCATTTTGCCCGGCAGAGCACGCACTAGGCGCATCGCAAAATACATTCAAAATGCAAAGTATAAAAAGAAAAAATAAAAGAAATGCTTAAACAGTAGATTATTGCCCTGGTTTAATCAGCTTATCATTTCTCCCAAAGCGAACCTAGGCCTTACCTCGGTTATCCTCACCTTTACTGTATCTCCCTGTTTCGCACCTTTTACAAAGATGACGTAGCCGTCCTTCTTTGCTATTCCGTCTCCCTTAGATGCCGACGCTTCTATTGTCAGCTCTAATTCGTCTCCGACCTTTACGGGCTTTGGCATAAAGTAATCAGGCTTCATGCCTGAACGTCCTTCGCCTCTGCCTTCGTCTCTTCCTCTGTCTGATCCAAAATCTCTGGACATGTTATTTTCCTCTGTAGGATAAGCTTTCGCTTCACTACATAATAGTATTGCACAGCTATCATTTATAAATCTATCCTTTTTCTTCGCCTCTCGGCAATTCAGATGCCTGACGGCAAGAGGCCTACTCCACTGCCATTAACGAATAGGGTATAAGAAGAGCCTACAAAGCCCTGCAACCCTGGCGCCTTTAGCCAGATTATTACGGTATATTCTCCTGCACCCCGCTGCTTGTAAAGCTTATCCATGCTGAAGTCTATTGTGAAGTTATGCCCTGATGTAATGTACCTGTCTGCAATTATGGTTGTGACATTCGGATAGTAATAGCCGGAATCCTTGGCAATGCCTGCGGCCTGAACTCCGTAGCTGTAGGATGAGGTATTCATAAGCTCCCCTGTGCTCATATTGCTCACAGGTGCATCATACGATACTATCACCTCGGATACGCCATAGCCGTCCAGCACAGCGCCAGACAGGTAAACCTCAGGGTTTGAATATGAGGGCATACCCTTCCCCCAAGATATATAGTTGTCTATGAAGTCCTCAACCATGTATATGTTGCTTGAATTGTATGCTATGCCAAGGCTTACCTGGTTGTGGTATCTGTCCAGTATGTTATCCCTGTGCCCGTTGTTGCAGCATGCTGAATCGTTGTACATCATGTTATACTCTATCTCCTTTATGGCATTCTTCACGTTAAGCGCTCCACTACATCCTAACGCGCCGCAGCTTTCGCTTATTATGTACGCCACGTTCTCCTCCACTGCTCCCCTTCCGCCCATGAGCGTGTATCTCATATAGGGCTTCATGCCGTATATATCCCAATGGCTGAAATAGCCGTGTCTGAGCATGCTATCCGCATGCTGCTGTCCCGATCCCTCATCAGAAAGCGTCACGTTGCTTAGCCCATAATCGTGCCTGTCTGCGTTTATGAGTGAGAGCGCATAGGCGTCAAGGGCTGAGAGATTCATGCCCTGCTGGCCTGCAGAAACGTTCTCCTGCGGAATCGTGGTGCCGGATTGGCTGCCCTGCCCAGGGTTGGTCACCGCCCCTATGCTGCTTGAAATGCCATTCGATATATGGTTAAATATGCCTGAAATGCCCCCATTGTAATATATGTAAAAGATAAGGAAGAAGATAAGAACCAGGAGAAACCCTGCAAGTATTCCAGTACCAAGTCCCGAAGCCTTCACCTAAAGCACCAAGAATTTTACGCATATATATTATTTAGCCGTTACGGGAAGGTTCGGTTCATCGCTGCACGCTTATCTCCATCCTTTTGCTGTGAGCTCCTTTGTTTCTGTAACATAAATTCTATAACTGTTGCTGCAAGAAGATACACATATGCTAATACGTGAGATCTTCTTAGCAGACAACATAATGACTAGATTTCTGCACCAATATAGCTCTTCCCTTACCGACCACCAACTCCAGGAAATCCAGAAGATGCTGCTAT
>JAJYIA010000006.1 GCA_021796295.1 Microcaldota archaeon | reverse complement strand
ATCCGAGCGTAGCGAGGATTTAGCTTCTCCTGGCCATTCATCCCTCAGCTGAAGCTGAGGGCTTTCTGGTCTGCAAATGATAAGATTTTCAATAGCCACAAACAGAGGGCTTTGTGGCTAGGATTTAAAAAGGTTTCTATAGCTATTTCTATATGAGTTGATGCCATGGCCAAAAATGGAGGAGTTAAGATAAACACGCAGATAAAGATACAGAACATAGTTGTCAGCGCAGACCTTCATGCAACCATAGACCTCTTCTCGCTCTCAAAGAACGTAAAAGAGGTAGATTACGAGCCTGAGCAGTTTCCAGGCGCCATCTTCAGGATAAAGGAGCCCAAGGCTGTAATAATCCTGTTCAAAAACGGCAAACTCATATGCACAGGCTCGAACACTGTGAAGAACATAAAGGCTGTGCTTGAAAAGGCGGCCAGGGTCATATCCAGATATGTAATCACTTAGGCATATGCGCGGATAACAGGATTCACGCTTGCTGATTTCATATACCGGGGTTTATGCCTCTGCCTGCGCTACCTTTTTCAGCAGCACATCAAACTTTTTGAAGAACACAGGCCATGTATAATTGGCGCTCACTCTTCTCCTGCCGTTCCTTCCCAGCTCTTCTGCAAGGCCCTTGTCATCCGCTACCAGCTTCATCATTTTGGCCATCTCCAATTCCGACTTTACGAGGAAGCCTGTCTTGCCTTCAAGTACTGTCTCGCGTGGGCCGCCTTCGTCTACAGATATGACGGGCTTTGAGCTGGCCATGCCCTCAAGAGGCACGATGCCGTAATCCTCATTCATTGCTGCGAAGAGAACCGCAGTGGAATTTGAGTAGAGCCTGCGCAGCACAGAGTCATTTATATTTGTCATTATTGAGACGTTAAGGCCTTCGGCAAGGCGCCTTATGCGCTTGTAGTATGCAAGGTGCTCTGGATCTTTTGAAAGCGTGCCAGCTATAACAAGCCTCATCCGCTTGTTTTTGGACATGGAAACAAAGCGCCTATAGGCATTTATCACATAATCCTGTCGCTTGTTCACAAGAATGCGCGAAGGGTAAAGGAAATAACCATGATCTGGGCCGCTGCTGAACCTCTCCGCGTCTATGCCAGGGTTGATGACAGTGGCATGTCTGTAGAAATATTTCTCGATGCGCGCCTTGGTGATAGTGCTGTTCGTAGCTATTTCTTCTATGTTCTTGACAACGCGCTTTGCAACGACCTTGTAGACCTTGGCCATTGCAGCATAGAGAAGCTTTTCCTTTGCTGGCCTGTACTGCATTCGGGTCTCGTACAGATCATAGACCTCCCTGGGAGGGGTATGGCAGTACCATAACACCCTCTTATTCCTGTGCCTTATCCACTCGCTGGGCGATATATGCGCATTTATCACATCATAATCGGCATCGAGCTTCATGTTGTAGAAGTTGTAGCCGTAGCGCAGGCCCTGCGAGGCCCTGTGAGGAAGAAGGCCTGAAGCAGGAACCTCTTTGCCTATGGTGCGTATATCCAAATCCCTGAATTCCTTGAATGTGGAGCCTTTGCTGTACTCCATGGTGTATATAGGGGCATCGTAGTGCCTTGCTATGTTGAGTATGACGCGCTCTACGCCGCCCATGAGGTTGAGATAAGGCTGTACAATGAGGATCTTCATCTGATCAGCCTGGCATGGTATAGTTGTTCTCTATCCATGATGGCTTTGGAGTTACATACGGCAAACTTCCTGTATAGTTCTGAAGCTCGAGTATCATCACTGTATGCGTTGAGTTGACATAGTTTATGCCCGTGAAGTTTGAGGGGTATGCAAGCCTGTAGCCTGGGAGCCTGCCGAAGAAGAAGCCGCGGTAGAAGTTTGAGTTGTAGAACGATGTAGGGGCATCGCTAACAGTATAGTTGGATGAGTCAGGCAGGTATATGGCCATGAACTCTGCGAAGAGCTCCCCGTTCTGGGCCTTGCTGCTGCCGTAGTAGAATGTAGGGTTTATCACTATGTTAGCCTTTGTCCCGTTGAGGTTATATACAGACAGAAGGCCGCGCTTGTCGGTGCTCAGGCTTACGCAGTAGCTCTGGTTCAGAACCTCGGGTATTGTCTCGCCCACAGTAAGTATGCCCTTGACCGCGGTCACAGATGAATTGGAGAATGAGCAGACCTCGTTTATAGTCGGGTTTGTGGGAAAGTTTATCATGACAGGGTCATTCGACATTTCGCACTGTGATGTGCCCAGAAGGTATGGGGATCCGTAATGCCTGCCTGCAGCAGAGGCAAAGCTCTGCGTCGTTGCGTTTACATCTATGCATGCCAGGAAGTCAAGCGCCGACCATTTGGGTATAAGCTGGTCGTCAAAAAGCACATACCTTGCCTGCACGCTGTCCATGAAGCCTGAAAGGCCAGAGGTGCTGTAGTTGTTTCCCTCGCCGAAGACGTAATGCGAAGCCACAGCATAATCCAGCTTGGCAACAGCGTTGTCTCCGCGTATGACGGCATTGCTGTTGCCGAACCAGTTTATCCAGTCTCCGTAGTCCCACCACGCGAGGATCCTGGGGCCGTAAGGCCCTATATCCTGGCGCATCCATGCAGTGGCGCTGAGCCATGCATTAGGAACAACGTTGCAGAAGAGGTTGTACCCAAGCACATTGCTGCTGTTGAGTATGGACCTGCAGTTCTGCCCCGACGCCACTAAGACGCTTGCAATCGAGGATGACTCAAGCAGTACTGCTATAAGGATTACTGCATAGAGGACATACATGTACGTATTCCTTGAGCCGTGCCTCTTCTTGATAATGGCATATAATTCGCCTATGATCACGCCTATGACCATGATGTATGCCGCTCCGAAGTGCGGAAGGTATTTCACTTCGCTCATGCCTGCAACAGCAAGCACGACGACAACAGAGGCGTAGAGTATGCTGGTAGCGGAGCTTTTGTATATGATGTTGAGAAGCACAAGAAGCGCAAATACAAGGAGCACGGACCATATCAGCACCGAGGCACCGCCTATGCTTGCTCCGATTATGCCGAAGCCTGCGGAGCCGAAGTTGTAGTTGGGACCTGTTGGCGCGAACTCCTGCACTGTCATGAAGAGCGGGGTAGAAGGCGTTGTGAACTTCTCGCTCAGGCTGAGATATGCCCTTAGGGGATCCCCGAGAGGCGTAAGAAATGCGAATATGAAGATCAGGATTATGATGGCAGCCATGAATTCGGCGTATGTGAACCTCTCTATTGACTTTATAACGTTGTATCTCTTTGCAAGCTGGGGCAGGTATTCGAAGGCCATGGCCAGGATCAGGGCAAAAAGTGGAAATGCCACTATGGTAGGTATATGCAACAATAGAGGTATGCGCTTGGTAAGGGAGGCGCCATATGGGTCATAGAGCGCATAGAAGAGCACTATCACTGCTATGACTATGGCGTTCATGACATAGAAGTCCTTAGTAGGCTTCCTGCGCAGCGTGTATATGATGCCTTGCAGCACTATATAGGCTGCGAGTATGCCTGCATCGACAGTATAGTAGTGCGCTCCCAGAAATGTGGATGCAAAGGCTATGCCGGCAAGTATAGCATACCTCTTCTCACCCGGATTCTTTACAGCGAGAAGGTATGCAGCGAAGAAGAAGAAGAGCGTGAATATGCCCCACGGCTCTAGGAGCTGCTCCCCTGCTATGAACGCGGATATAAGGGCGGGCATCGCAGCCGCAAGCGCTCCGGCTACAAGTGCAGGGAAATCGCCGTACTCGTGGTATATGAGCATGAATATGGAAAATACAAGGAGAACAGCAGTTATAGGGGGGTAGATGCTGCTTACTGTGCTGAGAAGGCCTGTGTTTATATTGCCGTGTGAGGTGTTTGCAAGCTGGTACCAGTATGCCTCAAGATAAGGCACGATGGGCTGTATCCTGTGTATGGTGCCGTTGAGAAGCACAGGCCATGCTGAATGGTCATGAAGGAGCTGGTAGCCGTAGGTAAGTATGTACTGTGTGCTGACCATATCGAAATAAGGGTCAAACTCGAAGAACTTTGGCGCTGCGCCTATATTAATTATCCTTGATGCGAAGGTTATAAGAAGTATGAGAAGCAGTATGCCCCATGTTATTGAATGTGCACGTGGCTTTTTTGCAGTGCTTTCAGAAATCAGTGAGCGCTCCTCTCCCTCATGCTGCATGAAGAGTCTCTTCTCATCGGAACGGTGCGATTCCTCTATTCTGGCAAGCTCCTCGGGTCCTGCGCCCCTTGACCTGAGCATGCTTATCTCCTCTGCTTGGCGCTTGACCAGCTCCTCCTCTTCTTTTTCGTGCATCTTCACTATCTTAAGATCAGAGCTGAGGCGCGAGGCTGTGCCCCTTAAATCCTTCAGTCTTGAGCGGTAATCGGCACTCATCTCTGCCTCGGCCTCTGTGCTTGACTTCTGCGAAAAGAGGCCTTTGAACATTTTGGAGTCTATGGCTCCCTGCCATATGGAAAGAACTATGCCTATGATTGTGAGTATAATCACGTTTACATTGTACAGCGCTGCAGAGAACGAGAAGGCATGCGCGTAGGGTATTAAATAGGCCTCTGCCCATATCATTGCAGGCGGAAATAGCATGCCGAAGATTATGCCTATCAGGGCTATCTCAACAATGCTCATGCCCGTCTTCTTCAGCAGCGCGAGGGCAAGGAAGAACCCCGGCGCGATTATCGAGAGTATGCCTATGACAAAAGGGGTTATCGACATTCAAAACATGCCCCACACTGACTTAAATAGTTTAAGATTGAAGTATGATTAATGGCGTAAGCAGATTAATAAACGTTGCGAGTGTTTTGATGAAAGACAGTGTTGCTGTAATTGGGGCAGGCACCTCTGGCCTTATACTTGCGAAGGGACTTGCGCAGCTTGGCATAGACGTCACAGTATACGACCAGAAAGAGGTGCTAGGCAGTCCTGTCAGGGCATCAGGCATACTCTCCATAAATGGCCTTAGAAGCCTCGGCATAGAGTATGAAGAAGCAGTTACTAACACGCTATACGGAGCAACGATCCATGCAAACAAAAGAAGCATGCACGTTGAATCAGAGGAGCCAAAGGCGCATGTGTTAGAGAGGCATGCGCTTAACGAGATATGCAGAAAGGAGGCTGAGATGCAGGGTGCAAAAATCATCCTTAAAAGAAAGATAAATAACAGTGACCTTGAGGAATTAAGCAAAGAGAGCATAATAGTAGGAGCAGACGGTGCAGTTTCTTCAGTCGCATCGTATTTTAAGATGGGACCTATAAAGGAATATCTGCTAACCTACAGAGCCGAATACAAAGGCGATGTTGAGAATGCAAGAAGCGTGGACCTCTTCTTTGACAAGAGCATAACCCCTGGCTTCTTCGGATGGCTCTGCCCTGACTCGACAGATACGCTTGAAGTGGCTGTTGGCATAAGCCCGTCGGCAGGCAATGCAAAGGCGGCATTTGAAAGGTTTACACGATCAGGCAGCATGAAGGGCATATTGGGAGGATATGCCTTTGCAGGGGGAATGGCTAGCATGATACCGATAGGCATGCGCAGGCGCATGGCAGACAGCAAAAAAGAAGTGCTGCTTGTCGGGGATGCAGCAGGGCAGGTGAAACCTTCCACAGGCGGCGGCATAATATACGGAGGCAACGGAGCCATGATGGCAGCACACGCCATATACAATTATATAAAGCATGGAGAGGGTCTTGAAGCATATGAAAAGGCATACAGAAAAAGGTACGGGAAGGAGCTTATGCTCCATTCGGCAATACATAAGGCGTACGCAGGGCTCGGAGGCAGGGGCATGGGCATTGCAATAGACATTTTCATTGCGTTGGGAGTTGACGGCTTTCTGGGCAGGCATGGCGATATGGATATGCCGTCTCTCATGCTGAAGAGGCTCTTTCTAAGAAGGGGATGATGCAATGGCGATATATGTAAAAGGCTCTGAAGGCCGCTTCTATGCAGAAACAGAGCATGGTGAGGCTGAGCTTTTATATGAAATAAAGAAGGGCATAATGCGTGTATACAGCACATTTGTGCCTGAGGAAGAGAGAGGCAGTGGCATAGCTGAAATGCTTGCAAATGCCGCATTTGAGCTTGCCAAGGAGAAGGGCCTGAGGATAAGACCGGATTGTTCTTATATGGTGCATTACATAAAGAAGCATAGGGTAGAAAAGAGATATGTGGATGCAGACGAAGGCCATGCAGAGTCATGCAGTATATGATAACTAACTATATGCAGACAGAGAGTATATTACCAGTATGAAGAGGTCTTCCAGGCATGCGCTTAGGTATTCGTCTCCTCCTTCAGCCTGAGGTAAGCGCCATTTCTTACATCTGCTCTTGTACGTTCTAGAAGCTCTTTAATGGGGGTTTCAAGAGGCGAGTTATTTATACAGCTAAGTAGCAGAGGGCCTGTCTTCCCATTTTCCATATGTGTTGTGACAGACAACGCTTCATCTGAAGATTTCGCCTTGTGTAGCAGCAGTAGCACTTTCGCCGCCTTGACCGGAGAGCCTCCATACTTTTCGTCTATGACCTTTGCGAGGGTCAGAAGAGCCTCATGCGCAGGCTGCGGCCTGCCTATCTTGTCTACGATTTCAACAGCGTAGGTAACGAATGTGGATCTATCTTGCCCGTGAAGACCTTCTATAAACTTCTCCAGTCTGCTGCTCATTATATAGGCAGGCAGATCACTTACATCCTGCTTTTCCCCCATTTTCTTCATACATCCAAGGAGAAGCGCGCTGACTTGCTCTTCTGTCGCGGTTGCTTTTGCTGTGCCGCTTATTGAACCGGAATACTCTTCAGGTTTTCCTGGCTCTTCCTCTTTCATCGCCCCTTTGTCGCGACGATAAGTAAGCTTGAGTATTCTTCTGTATCGCAAGACTGTAGTAGTGCTCAGATTTAAGACGTCTGCAGCCTCTTTGTTGCTCAATCCCTGTTCAAAGATCTCTCTTATCTCATCGTCAGGAACCTTCTTCGTCTTGAAGGCAAAGAGGGGCTTGAGCCCCAGCTTCTTTCTGCGCCCCGAAACCGAGGCCCCGGTGATCCCTAGTTTCCTTGCAGCCGCACCGTTGCTCATCCCCTCCCTATACGTTTCTATTATCTCTTCTTCGCTGATATGCACCCTTTTTCCCAGAAGCCTTGCCAGGCGGTTTGAGACTACGGGCTGTGTGATTCCAAGTTTTTCGGCAACCTCATTCTGCGTAAGCCCTTCGCAGTACGCCTTGAATACCTTATAATCTGTTACCTTCTGCCCTCTTTTCAGGTTTTTGAGGCTCTCTAAATCTCCGATTCTTGTAAGTGCTTCCTGCCTGACAGCGGCAAGTTGCGCCCTCTTCTCCTCACTTCTGATTCTCTGCAACAAAACACCCATTCATATTTGCTTCTCTGCATTTTCTCATTGATAAAGCTTTGCACAGGCGGTTTTGTAAACAAATCAGGGTGAGTTCTGAACTGCCGTTTACAAGCGTTATTTGATTATTGCCCTGAGGGAAGAATGTAGAATGTCCTAGGCGGAACTGCGCCAGCCGGGATTTGAACCCGGGTATCGAGCTTGGGAAGCTCGTATCCTGCCAGGCTAGATTACTGGCGCTTCGAGTGATCCTTCTTATCTTCAAGAAGCTTCCTGCCCAGGGCCTCTCTGTTGGCTATGTCGCGCATTATCCTCTCGTAATCCTCCTTGCTTAATGTCCTTTCGAGTATGTATTTGGAGTAGTTTACAGAGATCTGCGCTATATCAAGCATGAGAGACTGCAATTCGGGTATCTTTAGGACATACTCCTTGGTGGGCTTGAGTATCTCTATGCCTGCAGGGGTGAAGTTGAATGCTATATTTATAAGTGCGGCTATGTCCTTCAGCAGTATTGTCATAACGGCATTGGTAAGGTAGAGGTCTCCGCTCTTTATGGGCTCGTCTATGCTGCCGTAGCAGTATACTACGCCCTGAGCCTTCATGAGCCTGTTGTTTATAAGCTCGGCCATAAGCGGCTGGAGGTCATCAGGCTTCTCGCTCTGCATGTCAAAATACATCCTCGCAAGTATGCCTCCGCGGCTTATTGTCTTGTCTGTCGTTTCCTCGACTTCTGATTTGGGCATGCTGACACCTCATCCTGACTTCAGCTTCTCTATGGCCTCGTCTATTCCTAAGACCTCCTCCTCTCCGCTTTCCATGTTGCGCAGGCGTACCCTGCTATCGGCCATTTCCTTATTGCCGAGGATTGCAGAATACCTTATGCCCAGAGAATTGGCATGGCCTAATTGCTTTGCTATGCCTCTCTTAGTGACGTCTAGGTCAGCGGCTATGCCTGCATTCCTGAGCTTGTTTGCCACAAAGAGGGCATAATCGATATTTTCATCCCCTATATGCGCAACGAAGACCTTGGCAAAGGTCTTCTGCGCATGCGAACCAAGGATCTCGAAGACGCGGTCTGCGCCTATTGAGATGCCCACTGCAGGGGTCTCGGCCTTCGAATATGCGGCTATTAGGCCGTCGTACCTGCCTCCCGCGGCTATCGAGGGCAGCCTCTTCCCTTCTGCATATACTACTATCTCCCATATTGCACCGGTATAGTAGTCAAGGCCGCGCGCAAGCGACAGGTCAATGACAAGGTTTCCCCTTATTCCGTAGGCCTTTATTGATTTCAGGAGAGATTCGAGCCTCTTTATTTCGTCGCTGCATTGCGGCACGTTAGCCCCGAGCTTATGCAGTACTGAATCTGGATCTGATGCGTCTTTGACAAAACCAAGAAGGCCTTCTGCGGCTTTTGAGTCTATGCCTGCCTTTCCTAGTTCATCGAAGACCTCTGGCACGCTGAGCTTGTCCATCTTGTCTATGGCCCTTATTGCACCTATATGCAGCTCTTTGCTTATATTGAAAAGATCGAGTATGCAGTCAAGGACCTTCCTGCTGTTTATCAATATAGAATAATCACTTATGCCAAGGCTTTCGATAGCCATAGATGCCGCAGCTACGATCTCCGCATCGCTTGAAACCTCGCTGCTGCCTATTATGTCTATGTCTGCCTGCATGAACTCCCTGGAGCGCATGTGCTGAGGCTCGTCCCTTCGCCATATCCTGCCGAGCTGGTAGCGCCTGAACGGCAGAGGAATATCCCTGTTCATCGCCATATACCTGGCGAGCGGCACAGTCAGGTCATACCTGAGGCCTTCCTCACCGCCCTCCATAATATATATTTCCTTTGATGAGTCGCTTCCGTAGACCTTTGTGCTCAACACGGCCTTTGTCTCTATGCTTGGAGTTTCTATAGGATAGAAGCCGAATTTCCTGAAGGTCTCCTCTATTGTGGAGAGCATATGCCTGAACGCTATGGCCTCCGCCGGGCCATAATCCCTAGTCCCGCGGGGCAGGCTGAGAGCCATTAAATCATTCTAGATATTCTTGTCAAGCCAGCGCTTGAATGCCTCTTTAGGTATGGCCCCTACCGAGGTTGCACTGACTGTACCGTTCTTGAAGAGCAATACTGTGGGTATGCTCATTATGTTGTATTTCTGCGCTATTGCGATGTTCTCATCCGTATTGAGCTTTCCGAACTTGAGCTTTGTGTACTCCTTCGAAAGCTCTTCTATGAGAGGAGAGAACCTCCTGCAGGGCCCGCACCACTCGGCCCAGAAATCAACAACCACAGGAACATGCGACTTGAGCACCTCCTCATCGAAATTGGAATTGTTTAATTCCATCATATTACCACGTGCTACCTGAAGGAAAAAGGCTAGCATACCTTTTATTGAAGGCAAAGATATTTATTGCTTAGTCGGGTGCATTACAGTCTGGAAGTATAATGAGGGGTCTGCGCAGGATCCGAAGTGCTGCCGCAAGAGCAAGGAAGCGGCATAGACAGAGGCATGTATTTTACATTGCTGCTTTGCATCGCATAGTATAAATATTTTTACAGAGGCATTGGATTGTGATGAACTAATACCTCTGATGTTGTGATGAGGATCTTGAGTGCTGAATTGAATGGCAAGCATACCAAAGGCTTCAATAAAGGAGCTCGTTAAGAAGTTCTTCGGAGTCAGCATAACCGAGGAGGGAGCCTCGGAGATGGTAAAGATACTCGAGGACAAGGCAAAGAGCATCTCGCAGTATGCTGTCGGCAGTGCGAAAAAGGCGGGCCGTGAGAAGGTAACGAAGAGTGACATAATGGAATACATGATAAAAGGCAGCGAGAAGGGTTAAATGCATGTATTCAGGAGCGATGGCAGGTACAAAACAGAGGAGTATACATACGGACAGGAAAGGCGCATATGCATAGCGGAGAAGACAGGCAGGGGAGTGCTTATAACCGAACTAGGCATAGAAAGAGGGGTTTTCTTCCAGGAGTATAGGGAAGGCAACATAGAGGGCTGCCTGAAAGGGCACATTGAGGCAAGGCTGGGCCCTGTACGGCTTTCCTTTTATGATACTGAATATGAGAGGACATGCATAGGGGCGTTGTGCGGCAGATGCGGCACGCAAAGGCCGATGAAGAGGGAGCTTGAGCTTCTCGAACCTGAAATGATTTATGAGGTGCCTGTGCTGCCTGTGTTTATCTGCACGGCATGTGGCAGCAGGTACAGTTCAGTAACGCGGGAATATATAATGCAATTGGCACTTGAAAAGAGGGCCTATTTCAGCGAAGAAGAGGGCGTGGAGATGGAGAGAAACATGGAAGAATTTATAAATACCTTGGAAGCATATATAGTAAAGGTGCTTGCTGCAAAAAAAATAAGCATACTCAATACAAAGAGATGATACCTTGTCAATGACGCTATCTGAATTCTACGGGAAGCGCATCATATCGAATGAGGGCCGTATACTCGGAGAGGTGAAAGGCATACTGCTCAATTTTGAGGTGGGAGGCGTATCTCATCTGCTGCTTATTGACGCGGAGAGGTTCATGAGGAGCACAAACCCAAAGGATGAACTAAGGAAGAGCAGCATTGCCTATAAAAGGGTCAAGAAGGTGGATGAGACCATCATAGTAGGGCGTGAATAACTAGCTTTTTACCTCCTTTGCCAGAGATGACCTCTTTTTTGCAAGAACCCTGTAGCCGCAGTACGGACATCTTACTGTGCTTCTCTCCAGATTCTTTATCTCCTTGCCGCAGTACATGCATATGTATGGCATTCTTATCACACTTTGCTGTTCTTAATATTAAGCTTGAGCCACTTTGTAAATTCACGGTGCAGTAACGACCTTGACGTGTCGATGACCCTTATGCTCATCGTTGCCTTGTATTCCTCGTCATTCAGCGTCATCACTGGCGTGTACTTCTCTGAGTTGGTGAAGTGGACCTCGAGCCAGTGTATCTTGCCGCGCAGATAGTCCCTAACCACTTCGTCGGTCATGGGCAGCGATGAAAAACTGAAGAGTATGCCGTTGCACCAGTACAAGGGCATGGTGACAGTAGGCGTAACCCTTTCCCTCAGGAGATCGTCCCTGTCGACCTCGAATGCGTCGTGCACTATAAGCTCCTCAAGAGGCGAGTACGTTATCTTTACCATTTTACCACTTCCCTGCCGAAAAGCCTGCCTGCGGCTTCTCCTGCAGCCGTCTTGAGGCTATATGCACCTCCGGCAAAAGTTGCGTTGCAGTAGCTGCACCGCCATATGCCTGTGCTTATCCTCCTTACAGACTCTTTGCCACATAGATCGCACCTGTACCTGCGGCACTTCTGCGAAACCACGGCCTTCTCTCGCTTCCTGAGGCTTACGCCGTAGCGTATGCTTTTGTTTGACATCTACTCACCTGCAGCGTTTTTTACAAGCTTCCTGAGATCCTTTGATCGCTCAAACGTAATGTCAACCATGCTGCCTATCTCCTTGGCTGTGAATGAGCCGCTTATGCCCTTCTGCATGGCCCTCAGATAATTTTCGTCGTTTGCGACAGTGAGCCTTGCGCCTGCGAAGAGCTCCTCGTTGCCGTCAGGGTCAAGTATGATGTTGTTGGAGACCTTTGCGAACGTGCATGATGTCACTATGTTCTTTGTCTCGAGTCTGCCAAGGTCACCTTCCCTTATCACAGCGCCGTTTTCATACTTGGGCATCCTCGACGTAAGCAGGGCTGATGTTGCGGCAAGAGTGCCTGCATCGAAAAGGTTTCCGTCATAGTTGAGTACATATACATCTATGTAGACACCCCACACCTTCTCAGGCTCTATGAAAAGCTTTTCAGTATCTACTATGCCTGCCGCGCGTATGCCACGGTCTATCACCCTCGATATCTCAACTGCTTCAGGGGATGGAGGGCCTGGATCGTACGACTCAGATGCCATGGGAAGCAGTTCTGCGGCTGTTGTAAGCGTGCCTTCCTCGGGCGTATCTCTCATGGGCTCAGCCACGTCTATCTTGACGCCTGCAACGACCTTAGTGTCGCCTATGCTGACTTCTGCCGAGCCCTCTGCATTGGGCATTGTCCCGGTTATTATGCTTATGCCACGATATGAGAGAAGGCCCTTGCGACCCTCCCTCAGGCCCCTGAGAAGCCTGTCCCTTATGTACTCTTCGGTTATTGTGCTTACATGCATGTTATCGCCTATGCATCAATTTGGCCGTACTGCTCGCCGATTGCGTTCCTCTGTATTCTTGATATAGTCTCGCCTGCGTGTCTTGCCATCTCGATGGCCCTTGAGAGCTCTTCCCCGGTAAGTATGCCGTCCATCTGCAAAAGCGTGAGCTCGCCGTTTCTAGGGTTAATGGCCATTGGAACATCTGCATCAGAGTAGTTGTCTTCTATTTTGTTCATATCAAGCACAAGCGTTCTGCCTATCTTGCCCACCGAAACTGCAAAGGGGATGTCTCTTATGGGTATGCCTGACATGGCCAATGCAACTGCGGCGCAGGTTATGCCTGCGGCCCTTGTTCCTCCGTCTCCCTGTAGTACCTCTATGTATATGTCGATCTCGTTGCCTGGAAACTTTTCAAGGAGCACTATGTTGCTGAAAACCTCGCTCGTGACTTTGGATATCTCTACAGCCCTGCGGTTCATGCCTGGCCTGCCGTGCTCTTCCAGTGAAGAGAATGGAGCCATCGTATATCTGCACTTTATTGTTGCCTTCTCAGAATCACCGGTATGCTTTGGCAGGGCCTCGCTGGGCCCGTACACTGCCGAGACTATCTTGTTCATGCCCCATTCTATATAGGCGGAGCCCATCGCATTCTTTATCACATTGGCCTTTATGCTGATGCTGCGCAGCTCATCGGGGTTTCTTCCGTCAAGCCTTTTGCCGTCTATCATAAGGTCCTTGCTCTCTTTCTTTGACATAATAACACCTTTTCTATGCCTCGCGGTGCGCTTCAGGAGAAGGCTGCGCTTCTGCGCTGGAGGCACCTAGCATCTTGCCTATCCTGTCGGTAAGGCCTGATATGTGGGCCTCCCTTGTTATCTTGAATATGGCTTCTGTTGCCAAGTCTGTGTCGCCACCGTGCAGCCATATCATGCCGTTCATGCCCACGGCTACGCTTGATTTTGTGCCTGCACTCAGCTGCATTGCCATCGTATTGTTGCTGCCTATTATCCTAGGGATCTTTGCAGGCTTTATATAAAGCACCTTCCCGCCGTGGAGCACCCTGGGCCTTGTGAGCACAACAGTGCCTGTCTTGTCAAGCTCCTTCACATATGCTTCTACTACATCGCCATTGACTATCGGGTCCCTTGCATATTTAGAGATTATGATGCCCTTGTATGGCGCGTTGAGGTTGACAGTATACACATTAAGCTTCGACTCCTCGATGATCCCTATCACTGTCTCGTTCGGGCGGGGATACCATAGCCCTTCAAGCGGTATGAATGAGGTCTTCTCATCATCGAATACGCCAAGCACTGTGGCGTATGTCTTGCCATTTTCAACTATCGTGTGCTCAATTCTAATAGGTCTGCTCAGGAGTATGTCTCCGGGCATTATCAGCTTTTTCATGTTTTACACCGTTTTAACTATTGCTTCTCCCTTTGTCATGCTGTTGATCTTTTCAAAGAACTCCTCCTTTAGGCCTGCGGGAAATTCAAGCGAGACTCTGAGAGAACCGTTGGAAAGCCATTCCTCGGACTTGAGGCCGTAATGCTTTAGTATGCCGTAGCACCTGTTTGTATATGCCGCAGGTATATCTACGCTGAGTTTGGCCGAAGCGAACTTTATCGGAAGTATCATATTTATCTTTTTAAGTATGGTGTCAACCTGCTCGTTTGCACTTTTGAACGGGTCTACGGCTATTCTTGCCTCGTTAAGCGCATTCTCTATGCGCTGCGGAGTATGCGGAGCTCCTGTCCTGGGGTCTATCGAGTTCACAGCTATGATGTTTATGATCTGTCTGCGCTTCTCCTCTACCATCTTTGACCTCTGCTCTGTTGTTATGGGCACAGAGCCCTTCTTGAGTATTATGTCTGCTATTGTTGATATGTCTGACGTTCCAAAAACCTTCTTCAACTTGTCCTGGCTCTGGCGCTCGCCCTTGTTAGCGTCCTTGAAGACTTCTTCTGCCTGAAGCACGGCAATGGGATCCTTGCGCTTTCCAGTTATATACTCATAGGCCATGTCAGAATCGACGAAAATCTCAAAGTCTTCGCCGTTTACAGAATACTTGGCTATGACTGTTTTAGACATGTGATCCAGCTTTAGAGGTAATTCAGCAGTTCATCTGGGCTGAGAAGACGGTATTCGCTGTTTTTCTCTATATAACCTATATCCATATTCTCCTTTGAAAGTTTCTCCTCGCTGACCTTCTTCACTATCTTTACGCCCAGTGCTATTGCATCGTCTACACTCATGTTGTCCTTGTAATCCTTTATAAGAATCTCTGTGGCTATCTTCTTACCGGAGCCTATGGCGTCTGCCTTGTAGCCTAGGAACGATGCGCCTGGCTCTATTTCGAAGAGCTTGGGCCCGTTATCGAAGCCGCCTACGAGGAGCGATACGGCATAAGGCCTGAGCCCTCCGTACTGCGTTGCCTGCATCATGTATGATGAAATATCATGGGCTACCGCCTCGATTGATTTAACATCGTTAAATATTAGCCTGTGGTTCTGGGCCCTGTTCCTTGCGAAGTCTATTATGTGAAGGCCGTCTGAAACCATGCCACTGTAGGTTGCGCCCATATGTGCGTCTATCCTGAAAACCTTCTGTATGGTTGAGGGTATTGCAAGCGGCTCTGTGACGTTCTTGTGCGCCACGAAGATTACGCTTTCCTTGGCGATAAGACCTATTGATGTTGCGCCCTTCCTAACAGCCTCCTTCGCGTACTCCACCTGAAAGAGCCTGCCGTCTGGATTGAACATTACGCCCCTATCATAAGCCTGCACATTTGGATACATCATCACACCTTATTATATATAATTAGCATTGAAGGGAAAATCTGGGAAAGGCATAAAACACATATACTAATATAAGCAGCAACATTTATATAATTAGGTAGGGTTGTTCACTCCATGCTATGCCCTTCATGCTAAGGAATATATTTGTAGGAAGTTAAAGGATAGTGGTGATATAGTGGCCGAAAGCGCTGCTGAGCCGGCAGGCTTTATGCATCCCTCCATACTCAGGGTCATAGAGCAGAAAAAGAGGGTAAAGGAGAGGCTTAAGGATATAAAGCACAGGATAGGAGTATACAGCGCAAAGGGTGGTGTGGGAAAGACCACCACCGCTGTAAACCTTGCATACGCATTGAAGAGCCTTGGGTACAACGTGGGACTTTTGGATGCTGACATAGACTGCCCTAACATATCGCTTTTCATGGGCATAGACTCAAAAAGTGATGGCACATATCCGCTGAAGCCAGTTGAAAAGGACGGCATAAAGATAATGTCTACAGCTATGCTCATGGATGATGAGAGGAAGCCAATCATATGGAGAGGCCCTATGATAGGCAAGATGGTATCCGAATTCCTCGAAAACACAGAATGGGGGAGTCTTGATTACCTGGTTCTGGACATGCCGCCTAACACAAGCGACGCGCCGCTTTCAATAATACAGCTACTCGACCTTGACGGCTTTCTGCTCGTAACTACGCCGCAGCATATAAGCGCAGTAAATACTGTGCGCTCTGGACGGATGGCCAAGAGGCTGGGTGCCTCGCTTATAGGCGTGGTTGAGAACATGTCAAAAGGAAATCCTGAAGGAGGCAGATATGTTGCAAATGAGCTAGGATGCGAGTTCCTCGGAAGCATAAAGGAGAGTGATGAGATGTGGAGGCTTTCAGACAAAGGCATTATACCCTTTATATCGGATCAGGGCATAAGAGAAGAATATATAAGCATAGCAAGAAAGATTATAGGGTGATATAATGCCTGAAGCCTTTGCCGACCTATTCAAGGAATCTGAGGTCTTCGGCAACAGAGAAGTACTCAGCCCCCACTATCTGCCTCCTATGCTGCTTTTCAGGGAGAAACAGATACATGACATAGAGAGGGCGCTTACGCCATCGCTTAGGGGGGAGAGGGGCAGGAACGTCTTCATATACGGAAAGACAGGCACAGGCAAGACCTCATGCACAAAGCACGTGATAGAGAAGATAAGGTCTGTGCCTGCAATAAAGGCAAGGCTCTCCTACATAAACTGCAGGATATACAACTCAAGGTACCGCGTCCTGAACAAGATAGTAGGAGACCACATACCCTTCTATGCCAAGAGAGGCTTCGGAGCAATCGAGATATATGAAAAGATGATAAACTGGATAGAGGAGGACGAGAAGGTGCTCGTGGTAGTGCTTGATGAGATAGACATAATAAAAGATCTCGACGACCTTGTGTACACGTTGACAAGAGCCAACAGCGACATAAAAACAGGAGGCATAACAATCATAGGCATATCAAACAAGATCTCGTTCAAGAATGAACTGGACCCCAGAAGCCTTTCAACGCTTTATGAGAATGAGCTCGTCTTCCCGCCGTACAACTCCACAGAGCTTGTATCCATAGTAAAGGAGAGGGTCGAGACAGGCTTCAGGGCAGGGGTTGTTGACCAGGCTTCCATAAACCTCACAGCAGCGATATCCGCGAGGGAGAGCGGCGATGCGAGGCTTGCGCTCAAGATAATATCCAAGGCAGGAGAGATAGCAGAGGAGAAGGGTCTGCATGAGGTAACAGTGAACGAGGTGGGCGAGGCAGCAAGATATGCAGAGGAAGAGGTTGTGTATGAGCTAATAAGCACTCTTCCAGAGCACCAGCAGCTTATGCTCTATGCCATAGCGACAATGGCAGCCAGCGGCAGCTCATACAAGAAGCTCAGCGAGGGCAGCGATACATACATGCTGAGCGGCGATGTATACAGAAGGTACACCTCGATTGCTGAATCGCTGCATAAGGAGCCTAAGAGCAGCAGGCTTTACAGGCGCTACATAGCAGACCTTGAGATGCAGGGTATAATCTCCACTTACGAATCCGGAAAGGGCATACGTGGCCATACAAAGCTCATAAGGCTTGAATACCAGTCCGAGAGAATAAAGGAGATGGTGGAGAAGGGCGTCTTTGCCGAAGGCCTGGCTGTTGGTTAGCTGCCGTTTTGTTTGAGGTTCTCAAATTTCGTTGACCTCTGGTAGAGTTGCATGTATCTCCTCTTCGCCTCTCTGACGCCTACCCTTATTATGTGCTCGCTCTTCTTGTGTATTATGTTGAGCGGGGGTATCTTGTACGCCTTATCTTCATCGAGCATGAATCTTTCGTGCTGCATTGCTGAGTCGCTTTCTTCCATTACCCTGACCTCCATGCCTATGCCCATGTTGCCCAGTTCGGTGCTCAGGTCGCGGTAGTTGTCTCCGAAATGCGCATCAAGCATCTCCCTGGATGTAAGCACTGTTATCTTAGTGACCCGTAGTGTCTTACTATTCTCAAGAAGAAGCCTGTACAGGTTTGAAATGGCGCCAGAGTTGAAATGCTTGTCGACAATCGCTATGCTGCCGTGCATATTCCCAATGAGATCTTCCTGCAGATTTATTATGTTTGAATACGGCGTCGCCGGGTCTATCCTGATACTGGATCTGGGCCTGCTCTGCCTTATTCCCGGAATGCGCAGCCTGTAGTTGATATATATATCAACTGACATGCACACGCCTATGCCGAGTACGGCCATGTATGTGGGGATTGTGGTAGAGGTTATGGATATTGATGCAAATCTTGATGCAAAAAGCATCGCGTATACAAAGACAAGGACTGCGTGCAGCGCCGTATACCTTTTCATAGCAGCATCGTATTTGCCCTGACCGTAGATGAATAATGCAAGGGCTATAGTAAAAAGAAGCATTGCAACGGTAAGCATTATGTATGTCCCGGATATATTCTGCTGTATGGAGGGTATGTTCTGAACCGTAAGCCTGAGCACCCCTGTAACCTCAGATGCTGTTTTGCTGCTCTGTATAAAGGCTCCTTCGCCTATGCCATATGCTGTTGAAAAGACCTGCAGGAAGAATATAGACGAGGCTATGAGTATTATGGAACCTATGACTAATGTAGGTATCAATGCCCCGTTGTCCTTCAATATGTGCATACTTGCAGATACGCATTATATATATTTATTCCTGTAGCATCAGTATCTCCGAAACGTCGTAGAACAGTAGGAAACTTCCGGTAATCCTTGTATTCCACTATTCGGTTTCTTGCGAAAAGGTCGACTTTATATCGTGAGAAGCATAATTATGGCGACAAAGGACAAGTATCCATTAGCACTGCATAGTTTGGGTAAGTTCATAGACAACGCATTAAATCTGCAATCATTTTCAGATACCCTTGGCGGTTTTCATTACAATAAGGAACTACTCAAGGCAGCAACGATGAACACATATGCCAAAACCGTGGGAAACAGGGCGGATTCCCTTTACGCTGCCATACACAATTCGACATTGAAGGACATCGCAGAGTCCTACATCGGCGTAATATCTGTTATAACGCGCCATGTAAACTTGTCCTCGAAAAATGCCATACTCGCATTCGACTATACTGAGGAGGATTTCTACGGGAAACTGGTCAACCTATGGATACACGGATGACAGGGGAACACGGCGTCACCGGGAAGTTTAAGTTCCTCAGCTGCAATGTAGTTAATGACGAATTGATGATGCCGATATTTTCGATACCTGCGCAGATGGGCGTAAGTACTGCGCATGACATAGAATACATAGATAACCAGGTACGAGAACATCGCGTAGTTGGAAAGATCGACCTCTACCTTTTTGACAGAGGATTCTACAGCAAGGAGGTGATGCACAAACTGATTACGAGGAAGCTGCCCTACCTGATTCTCGTCCCGAAGAACGGCGAGATAAAGCATGAATTCGCGGCAATGGAAATCGGAGAAAAGATGGGCATTGAGAAATTGTACTCATTTTATGATAACAGCAATAAAACGGAATTCAACTCGTACCTGAACTTCATAAAAGGGGTATTCAACAGGAAAACGGACTCCTATCTTGACTGGTGTTTCGCGACTAACGTGGAGGATATCGGACTCGGAAGCCTGATAAGAACCTACAAGAAGAGGTGGAGGATAGAAACCGGATTCAGGGTACAGGACGAGGCCAACATAAAGACCAAGTCTGTCGATATAAAAGTGCGGTATCTTCTGTTCGCCTATGAACAGCTGCTTCAGGCGCACTGGGTACTGTTCTTCAAAAACGATGGTGTCAGTTTCAAGAGGTACTTAAATCGAGTTGGCTGATGTTTGCAGTAAACTCGTAGAGAAGTCCGAAAGGAAAAGGTCTGCCTAATCCTTTTGGCGATATGGCAGGCGCGCGCCCTTTTTCCTCACGACCGCCATTACGGCTGTCCTGTTACCTACGGGTAGCTTTACTATGGATTTATAAGGAGATACTGTATATACAGAAGCACATAAAAGAAGGGAGAAGGATTAAGGTTTATGGCAAGGTTATGGAGAAAATCAAGTAGTGCTGTGGTGTTGTTTATGGATAAAGAGCAAATGAAGAGTGAGATAACAAAGCTCATTGAGAAATATAATCGTGAGAAGGGCAAACGGTACAACGAAGATTAATGTTCGTGCAGGGGATCGTACTTCAACCAGAGGGGAGTAAAGCTTCCCAAACAAGGTGCTGAAATGACAACCTTACATCAAAATGAT
Organism: Microcaldota archaeon; assembly: GCA_021796295.1. Taxonomy (GTDB): domain Archaea; phylum Micrarchaeota; class Micrarchaeia; order Micrarchaeales; family CABMGC01; genus JAJYIA01. The sequence continues at coordinate 9,377 of JAJYIA010000006.1, read as the reverse complement.
TACTACAAATATCCAAGACTGCATAAACTTAGCCCGTATCTATATACCAAAGGCTATCAGGCAATGGTGTTTGGTTTTCGAAAAATCAACCTACTACGAGAGAAGATAATCATTGCACTTCTTAAAATGGAGGGGGGGTTACGAGATAGAGAGTATTACGACTACCCATTTCTCAAAGAAGTATTCATTGAACAGGCTTACAGTAGACTTTATCTTTCTATAAAACCAAACACAATAGTTCTAGATATAGGTGCAAATATAGGTGACACCGCAATATATTTTGCCATGAATCCTAACGTTAAGAAAGTCTATGCATATGAACCCGTGCCAACAACATACGAAGCTGCAAAAGAAAATGTCGGAAAAACGCCTTTTAGTAAAAAAATAATATTAAAAAACACCGGTATTGTTAGAAACGGAAGAATAGCACACATGAAATCAGAGTTTTTTAGGGATACTAATGTGGGTGAAGAGCTATCAGAAGCAGAAAGCACCAACGGTAAGAAGATAAGACTACTTTCATTAAATGAAGTTCTGAAAGGAAAGAAAAAAGTTGTAATAAAATGTGATATCGAAGGTGGCGAGGCTAAAATATTCAAGAATGCAGATTTGTCCAATGTCTATGCGATAGAATTAGAGTATCATTTATGCAAAGAAATAGTAAAAAGTGACCTTCAAGAGCAATTTGACGTCATAGACTTACATCCACAGCAAAGGTATGGGATGATCTTTGCAATTAAAAAATTAAGAAAATAAAAAAGGAATAGAAAAAGAAAAGTGCAAAGCAGATTTGGCACGATTTTCTGAGTTATCATTCTGGCACGATATCTAAAATCGGATAATGATCTGAACGTATTTATTGATATCAGATCTCTGTACAAAGTCTTGTGATAACTCTCTATTTTACCTCTTCCTTGTGGATAGTATGGTTTACCAAAGATCAACTTTATGCTGTATTTCTTCGCTTCCGCCTTGAACAATTTTGATGCGAATTGTTTACCATTGTCGAGGTAAATCGATTTTGGTATCCTACCTCTTCTTAATGCCCAACGTAAGGCATTAACCGCCTCGTCTGCTCCTTTCCTTCTATATGCCTTCGATATGATTCTTTCTCTTGAGCAGTCATCTGTAAATCCAGTTACCTGTATCTTTCCTTCGCCTTTGATTCTGAACTGGAATGTATCTCCCTGCCACATCGAATCAACGTGATGCCTCTGGAATCTTTTGAACTCCTGAGGGTTTGGTTTTATACGAACAAGAAGGCCTTTTCTCTTAAAAACTCTATGAACTGTTCTTGAAGAAACATCGAGGTCAAACTGATGTTTTATCCTCTTTGCACCCCAGGATGGGTACTTCTCCTTCAATCTGATTATTCTTGCTTCAGTAGTATTTGCAATGTGTTTGGATTTCTTCGGTCTTGTACTACCAGGCTTCAATGCTTGAAATCCGCCATTCTTGTATAAGGCCATCCAACGTCGTATGGTTCTCTCATCAACATTATACATCTCTGCAACTTCATCCGCATGGTACTTGCCAGAATCGTATAGAACGACTGCCTTTATTCTTACATCCATATTCGCTTTCACCATAGAAATCACCAACACGGTGATTTGTGAAAGCGGACATATGTATTGTCACCCTTTTAGGACAAATGTGTTGTCATCCTACAATTAACATAGTAGTTTGACACTGCTTTCTGCGAAGATTCCCATCGACAAGAACGTAAAGCTACTCAAAAAATCCCTGATAAATTTGACACTCACATTAGTGAAGCCCGAAAATGCCTTCAAATTCACTCTTGTAAGCAACATTTCTCCCCAAATGTGCGCTCTTTTTGGCGATTTTCTGGATAGATACGGTACAAAAGGCCTGCACCTGCGCTGGTAAACGGTGTTTGGCGAACTGGTCTACGCATTAGGACTAGACGTAGGAATCCTGTTTGGCGAGGTTAGGATAACAAGTATGAGGGTGAGGTAGGAGAGCTGAAGAGAAGGCAAATCGTTATCGGCGAGATAGAGCATATCGGAAAAGAGTCAAACAATCTTGAAGAGAGCGAGATTATCGGAGTTTCTGATAGCGATTACGTTATTTATGATAACAAAAGCGAACAAAAGATAATGGATGTTATCAAGAAACTAAAGCCCAAGCAAGCAAAACAGATAGGAATCTCTGAGAGAAATCTGCGTTATCTGAAAAAGAAGTTGGAGACCAAAAAGCAAATAGTATTAAAGAAGAAAACGGTAAAGAAATTAATGAAACTGTAACAGAGTCTATCTCCTTCTATTCCCCTCTCCATGCTAAAACTATGTTAGAATCCTACCTCTAAGAAACACGGAATTTACCGACGACAGAAAATAGTCTCGACGGCAGAATAGGGGTGCAAAATGTGGCTTCTATATATAACCCCATTTTTGATTGCTCCTGCCGGGATTTGAACCCGGGTTGCGGGGTTGAAAGCCCCGCGTCCTTGGCCGAACTAGACGACAGGAGCAGCAACTACATAGAGAGGCGCATGCTTAATATGCTTTTCTGTCTGAAGATATATAGCCTTTAGTCAGAATCGATGATAAAATGGGCTTTTTGATATGCATAGAGGGCATAGATGGGGCAGGAAAGAGGACGCAGGCCGGCCTTCTCCGTGATTATCTGCTGGCAAAAGGCAGAGGAGCAGTGGTATACGCCTATCCTGATTATGAATCAAGGTATGGAAAAATCATAAACGAGTTTCTTTCAGAGAAGGCAGAGATGGAGGTCGGAGAGCAGTTTCTGCTCTATCTCCTTGACAAGGAGAGCAGCAAAAAGAGGATAATGGATGATCTGAAAAGCGGCAAGGTAGTCATAACAGACAGGTATTTTATATCAAACATCGCCTATCAGGTGGCCGGAGGCTTCGACTATGACGCGGCGAAGAGGATTATAGAGCTTATGGAGCTGCCAGAGCCTGATCTTGTATTCTATCTCAGCGTTCCGATAGATGTCTCGATTAAAAGGAAGACAGAGCAGAAGGGCAAAACAGACAGGTTCGAAGGCTCCGGGGGGTATCTGGCTAAGGTGATGGATGTGTACGAAAGGCTTTATGCCGACGGCTATGGCGCAGGAACCTGGATAAAGATTGACGGTACTGGAAGCAGGGAGGAGATAAGCACTGTCATAGCTGCAGAGTCAGCCGAGGCCCTTACTCTTTAGTTTATTTGTGTGGTATTATGATACTGTCTGACTTTGATTTGGAAAATCTCATAAACGGCAAGCGCCTTATTATAAAGCCGCTGGACCGTGAGATAATACGCGAGAATGGCATAGACCTCAGGCTCTCAGGAGACATAGCAAGGCACAATGAGAAGCTTGGTAAGGATTTTGTAATAGACCCGTCAAACGCTGATCATGTTTCTAAGGAGTATATTGTTGAAAAGGACAATGAGAAGATGGTGGTGAGGCCGCACGAGCAGGTTCTTCTCTCCACCGTGGAATATGTAAAGATGCCTGATAACCTAATAGGCTTTGTTGAGCTTAGAAGCACATGGGCCAGGCATGGGCTTATAGTGCCGCCTACCATAATAGACGTGGGCTTCGAAGGCACCATAACGCTTGAGGTATTCAACAGCAGCATGCACGCGATATCGCTGACGCCTGGAATACGCTTTGCCCATGTTATATTCGCTACCACGCTGAGCCATGTGAAGAATTCCTATTCAGGGGCATATTCAGGCCAAGTAGGCGTGAGGCTGCCAAAAGTATTGTAGCTATTTTGAGAGGTCGTTGAGTTCCTCCTTTGATGCGCCTTCCTCTTTCACTCCTGAAGGAGATGACACAAGAACAACATCTCCCACATTCTTAACGCTCTTGTAGAGTATGCTCTTCCTCTTCAGGGCAGAGTTTGCATCTCCTTTTGTGTTCTTCCACGGGATCATGAGAAGCCTGCTTATTTCCCCTTTTTCCAAATCCAGGATCACATCCTGCACATCTCCGAGATACTGACCTGAATCGCTATATATGTCCATCCTGTATATTTCTGATATCCTCATTTTATCGCCTTTTTACTTTATACTATACATACAGAGGGATTTAAAGCCTTTTCTGAATAATCCGGATTAGTGGAATTACGGCTGCATCCAGTCTATCTCGTAATACTCTGCCTCGCTTCCCGGAAGCTTTATCTGCCTAACTTTATAATAGGTAACTGCAGTCTCGCGGTCGGCTATGGCTATGATAAGCTCAAGTTTCCTCTCCTTTGCCGCTTTGATGGCACCGGCAAGCTCGCTTCCGCCGAGACGCTCCTCTTCGCTCAGCGAAAGCATTGCATATTTAGGCGCTTCACTCTCCGGGTTTTCGGCCTCTCCGCCGCGCCTGTGGTAGAGTATGAAGTCTATGCTGACCTTTTTCCTGTCTGATTTGCCTGGCACAGCAAGTATGAAGGTCTTCTTCACTGAATGAGCAACCCTTATGGCCCTTGCCCACTCAGATATAAGCAGCCTTGACTCTTTTGGAAAGACGTGTATCACGTGCTTCGAATGCACCCATTCAGAGTCATCCCTGTGCGACGGCCTTGCACCGGGAAAATAGACCCTGAAATGTGTGCCGAACTTGAACCCTGTTTTTATTATGTAGCCCTTCTCTCTCCAGTCCGCGTATACACCGTAGAGCTTAGGGAATTCCTTCCTCATCGAGACTGCATAAAGCACAGCCTCTTTCTTTGTGATGTTCTTCAGCGAGAGATTGCCGCGCTCCATCAAGAAGAGCATTTCGTATATGTCCAGCTTGTTAAGCTGGCCGCGGTCAGCAGCCTTGTATGAGCCATACTGCCCCAGCCAGAACTTCTCGTATAGTTCCCTGCCAAGAAGGTTGTCGTCCATTATTGTAGTAAGGTCGGTCTTAAAGAAAACGCCACTTGCTTTTATGCGCGGTAGCTGCTGGTGGTTTGCGGGATATTCTTTTATTGGTGTTTTATTCGGTTCCATGTACCTGTAGGCGGGATTTTTTACGATAAGGCCGCGGTCCCTCCAATCTTTGTATGTGAAGTATCTTGCCATGAATTTCTTTGAATTCCAGAAGTTCATGGCCAAGTCGTTGAACGAGAGCCTAGACCTGCCAATGCATTCGGCGTTGCGCACATCCATAAGGTATAACGCTTCTTCTATGTCAAGATGCAGAATGCCATCTCTTTCTGTGCCGAAGAAGCCCTTTCTGAGAAGGTCCTTCGTAGACTGGTCTTCTGCAATTATCTCCCTTTTGGATATATATTTTAACTCTAGCATAATACATATAGAGGTTTGACAAAAACATATAAACGTGGCGTTTATGCCTTCTGGTTAAAGGCCTGTGGATTTGCATTATAGGGGGTAAGATGAAAAAAGGAAGAGCGCAGCAAGATGCACCTAATATGCCCGAGGGTCTTGCCAGCATGATGAAGAAGCAGGGCTACCATTTCGTGGGAAAGCACTCCGCTACAAAGGCCTGCAACTATACCACGAGCAGCCTTGAGGAAGGCACTTCGTGCTACAAGCACAGGTTCTATGGCATAAGGAGCTGGAGATGCATACAGGCAACTCCGGCAATAGGATGCAACCTGGCGTGCTCATTCTGCTGGAGAATAATACCAGAAGAGGTCGGCTTTTCGTGGAATGAGATAAATGCTGTAAAAGAATGGGATGATCCTGAAATGATTGTAGACGGTCTTATAGAGGAGCACAGAAGAATAGTGAGCGGGTACAAAGGACATAAAAGAATAAACATGAAGCGATGGAAAGAGGCGAATGAGCCTGCGCATGTGGCATTGAGTCTTACCGGAGAGCCGCTTTTCTACCCTATGATGAACGGGCTTCTTGAGGCATTCAGAAAGCGAGACATAAGCACATTCCTTGTAACGAACGGCACAATAGTAAGTGCACTCAGGGCATTGAAGGTATTCCCTACGCAGCTTTACGTATCTGTACAGGCGCCTAACGAAGAGCTCTACAAACAGATAACAAGGGCCAAATCACTTAACTCAACATGGAACAACTTCAGGGAATTCATAAAGGCATTTTCAGCAATAGAGACAAGAAGGGTATTTAGGCTTACACTTATCAAAGGATTGAATATGGGAGATGCTGAGGGCTATGCCAGGCTTATAAAAGAGGGCAGACCCCACTATGTAGAGGTAAAGGGCTTCGTTTACGTCGGAGGAGCAAGAAACGAGGGCCGGGGGCTCTATTACGGGCAAATGCCCACCATGGATGAGCTCCTAGAATTTGCAGGGAAGCTCTCTAGACTTTCAGGCTATATTGTTAGCGATTACCATGAACACAGCAGGGCAGTCCTTCTCTGCGCTGATGAACATGCAGAATCTGACAGGATATTGAAATTTGAAAAGTAGGGGGATTTGTGACGCAGCGTAAAGACGGCACTGCCTTAAGGGCAGCAGGGGAAGAGGCGCGGTACCTCAGGCGCTTCAAAAAAGCAAGGAGCATTATATTGGTCATACTTGCTGCAAGCCTCTTTGTTTTTGTTCTTGTTGCACTTTTCGGCATACTTAATGAAGGCGCAGGAAGGTTCGTAGCTACGCTCTTTTCAATAAATATCGCTTATTACGCCCTTGCATTCGCAGTGCTTTTTTCAGGCTATCTGCTCAGATTCCCGAAATGGGAATATTATATGAAGAAGCTGAAGGTAAGGATAAAAAGATGGGACAACTTCGTGGTTTATCTCTCACTCTATTCGATGGACATAACACCTGGCAGATGGGGAAGAAGCGTAGTCTCATACACCATAAACAAAATATCGGGGGTTAAATTTGCAAAGACGTTTTCTGCTGTTGTAGCGGACATCTTCACAGACTTCCTAGGGTTTGCAATTCTCGCCCTCTTCGCTGCTGTTTTGCTGCACAAGTATGAGAGTGTTTCGATAGTAATAGCCGCTGTGCTGCTTCTTCCGTTCATCTTCCTCTTCAACAGGGGGCCTTTCATGCTCATAGAGAGGCATTTCGGGCACATAAAAAGGCTCGGGGGCTTTTTCAGTATGGGCCACGCTTATTTCAAAAACAACCGAATGCTCGGCAGGAATGCATACGTATACTCGATGCTGTTTACTATACCATCACAGTTCATCAACGGCCTTGCCCTCTACCTCGTAATCCTGAGCTTCGGCATAAAGATGGGAGTCGCCTACATACCTGCAGTGCTCTTCATTTATTCCTCTTCGCTGCTGCTCGGGATGATAACAGGCATACCTGCGACGCTAGGCGTTACAGATGCGGCGCTTGTTGGCTACCTTACGATCTTCTTCTCAGGACTCGGAATAAACATAGGCACGGCCACGCTTATAACGATATTCTTCAGGATTGTGAGCGTGTGGTTTGTTGAGGGATTCGGATTTGCTGCATTCTTCTACTCTATGCGGTACTGGAAGCGTGCATCTCCGGCCTAATACCTTATTTTACCTCTGGAAATCTTCTAATTGCCTCGTCCTCGGCGAATGAGGTCTGCGCTGGTATTATTATGGAAATGCGCCTGCCCCTGAATCTTTCCCACTCTGTGCTCTTGGATGATTCCAGGCTTGTCCTTACTATTTCCTCGCTAGCTGCGCCTATGTCAGAAAGCACAAGAAAGGTGCCGTTTATTGCATGGTCAGAGCCTGCTGCACCTGTAAGGATATCCATTGCCTCGCTTATGCCCATTGTGGCATTCCTTTTCTGATCCACGTCAAGGAGCAGCAGAGTGTGTTCTCCGGAGCTTTTGTTCTTACTTATCACATCCAAGAATGATGTTGGTCTATATCTTTCGCTCCAGAAGGGTATTGTTGTGGTAGGGCCGAACTTGTATATGTCAAGGCCGCTTGCGCCTATCGCCGCGCTGAAGATAGATGCAGCATGAAAAACATGTACTTTGATGTTGGCCCTGTGCGCCGCGTCGAGGAGTATGTGGTGCGTTGTGGCTATGAGCGGGTCTCCTGGAGCCATTATGGCTATGACTGCATCCGCTGCTTTTGCCACTGTCTTCTCCGCATTTTCCTCGAGGTCTGATCTTTCAAGTTTTATGATTTTCTTGCCAGTAGAGGATTCAAGATATGAAAAATATTCCTCTTCCACTGGCGCAGTATAGGATTCAACATATAGGATGCCTGCCTTAGAGATTGCGTCAAGAGCCCTTACTGAAAGGTCAGCCTTGGAAAGCCCAAGCCCCACAAGAAACAGCATGGAATTCAGTCTTTTATGCCTGACTCGGTTATCTTTATCACGGCCTCACCTTCTGGCATGTTAGGCGAGTCAACGAGCCTTACGATCCTCTTATCTTCTTTGCTTTTCCTCATGTAGAGCCTTGTGGTTGCGGCATGCGCTATTATATTTCCCCCTACTGGAGTCGTCGGATCCCCGAAGAGTATTGCAGGGTTGTCCATAACCTGGTTTGTGATATACACAGCTAGACTGTGGCTGTCTGCAAGGCTTTGAAGCCTGTGGATGTGTGAATTGAGCTTTTGCTGCCTTTCCCCAAGGGCTCCCCTGCCCATGAACTCAGACCTGAATAGGGCCATGAGCGAATCTACGACTATAAGCCTTACGTTCTTCTCCCTTATGAGTTTATCTGCCCTCTCTATTGAAAGTATCTGCTGTTCTGTGTTTTCAGCACGTATGACGAATATATTGTCAAGCACAGCTGTAGGGTCAAGTCCTGCTGACTCTGCCATGGATTCAATCCTCTCGGGTCTGAAAGTGCCTTCTGTGTCTATGAAGAGCACTGTGCCTTCTAGGCCTCCTTTATCCCTTGGCAGTTGCGCGTTGACAGAGAGCTGAAATCCAAGCTGGGACTTGCCTGAGCCAAACCTGCCGTAGGCCTCTGTTATGGCCTTTACCTCTGCACCTCCGCCGAGGAGTTCATTGAGATCCTTGCTGCCTGTGGTTATACGGCCCAAGGCCTTCCTTGCACTGTAGACATCTGAAGCGCTTGTGTATTCCAGCGTTGTGGCCTGCCTTGCTGCTTCTACGGCCTTCTTTGCGTTATCCACGCTCATGCCAGAGAGCTCTGAAAGCTCATGAGGCGATGACGTTGCTATCTTTTCAAGCGTGCTGTATCCTGCATCCCTGAGCTTCTCTGCAGTTGTGGGCCCCACCCCAGGGAGGTCTTCTATCTCTTTTACGCCTTTTTCCTTTCCCATGGCACACACCTCTTCTTTGCCAGCGAATGTGACGCTCCGGCCCAGGATTAAGAGTTCAGCTACTGGCCTATACAATATCTATGCAAAAACATATATGCCTTCGCCTGCATCAGGCACACCTACCAAAACACACCTAAAAAATTAGTCTATTTATGGCCTTGTAGAAATCCTATATTTGTATTAGAAACCGAAGGATTTTAACCCTTCGGCCATAATGGTTTATTGGCGACCATTATGGAAAAGAATGAGGA
>JAJYIA010000005.1 GCA_021796295.1 Microcaldota archaeon | reverse complement strand
TCCTTTTCCTGTCTCTAAAACTTTCGGTGCCTCTATGATGTGCACGTTTGGACCATTTCCATACAAACTTCCTTGATACTCCAAACACTTTTGCAATATCTTTTACCTTGTTTCCTGCCCTTCTGGCGGAAACAGCCAACTTTCTTATAATCTCCTTTCCCATACTATTTCATTTTACGTCGGTATAACTGGTCATAGTAACACCTATATACCGACGTAGAATAAGAATAAAATGTTACCTTGTAAGGTTTACTTTACAGCATAGGTAGAGAGAATGGCCAAGGACAGGAAGCTTACTGGCAGGATTGCGCTGCAGAGGATAGAGCAGCTTATGGAGCTTGCCGAGGCTATGGCTGCGAAGAGGTCAGAAGACTCTGAAGCCCTTTCAAGGAAATACGTGGGCATGGCAAGGAGAATAGGCTCCCATTACAAGGTAGGCATGCCCAAGAGGCTGAAAAATAGGATATGCAAGGGCTGCGGCCTGTACCTTATGCCAGGAATAAACTGCACTGTAAGGATTTCAAGCGCAGGCTATGCAGTGTACAGGTGCAAATGCGGCTCTGCAAGGCGCATGATCCTGTGACTATGTGACGCCGAGCCTGTCCAGCATGGCCTTGGCGAATTCCTCTATTTTTGCGCTGTCACCAAGAGTCATTATGTTGCCCTGTGATTCTATGGCAGAGTCTGAAATCCTTCCCTTGAAGAGCCTTACGAGCCTTTCAGTATCATCATCTGGCGGCCGTGCCACTGAAACATTTAAGATAATGTTGGCCCTTGCTAGGATCTTCATGGCATTCCCTACTGCCGCAACGAGCCGGCTGTTGAGAGAGAAAAGCCTGACAGTGTCAAGGAGCGGCCTGTAATCGTACATCTTTAGGGTTTCTATGCCTGTGCCGTCAGCCAGCAGGATGCCTTCGTAATCCAGGGAATTGAGCTTGGATGCGTGCAGCCTTGGAGTATATACTGCGCCGTGTATGCCGCTGCAAGAGCCCGATGTATAGCTGGATATTATGGCTTCGACCCCCCATTTCTCAAGAATAAGCTTTGACTTCGAGACCGTTTCATCCCTGAAGTCGGCACTTGGTATCAGAATCACAATCCTCACATAACCACCGTTGCATGCCCATGACATATTCGGCATGCAAGCCTTATAGCCTTTTGCCTGCCTCCGCCGCGTTTGCCTTTGAAAGGTAGTATTCACTGTGCTTTTTGTGGAGATACCTGCGCGAGACCTCATGAAGCGCAAACGCAAGAAGGCCCACAGCTATGAATACGATTATGTCGGTAAGCGAAACGAAGAGCAGCGTGGTATTGTTTGAATTGCTAAGGGCCTTGCTGCTCGTTATGCCCAGATATGTTACAACGGCTTGGGCTTCGCCGTACGGCACATCGCGAAGCGCCAAGCTGCCTCTGCTTCCAGTATACGTTGAATATACTGTGCCGTTTCCGAATGTGAGCACTACACTTGCGTTTACCGGCATACCGAAAATGTCAAGGGTCCTTATGGCGAGGTCCCTGACAGGCAGCCACAGATAAGCCACAGAGCTTGAGTTCACGCTTATGTCTGAATCAAGGGTTATGTTTGTACCTTTGTATACGACACTGCTCACGTTGTACAGATTGCCGCCGAAAAGGTAGAGGGTTTTATTGACCCTTGAGCCGTTTATAAAGACCTTGTCAAGCTTAAGTGGAGTTCCTTCGGAGTCTATGCCCATTATCGTAGCTAAATACTGCCTTCTGAACACGGCATTGAGGGTTATGGGATGCCCTACGCTCACCTGCAGGGCAGGAGAGGAGCTGCCGTTGCTCCATGAATAGAACGCCATCCTTTCTCCGCCGCTGGAGTTTATTATGGTTGTATTGAGAGAGATGTTGTCGAAGGAGCCTGAGATGTACCATCCTGTCCCGCTTGCGCTTCCGTACGGGGTTGTAATGTTAACAAGATACTGCCTGATCCATATTGCGGATATGTTGAGCGGCGCATTGACATACATGGAGGCATTGAGCATTGTAGTGCCTGTGGTCCAGCCAGAAAATACCGCCCGTGAAGAGGCATTCTGATAAACGAGTGCAGGCTCCACGCCGTATTTAAGAAGAGAGCCGGAATCATACCAGCCGCTGCCGTAGGCCTTGACGTACCTTGAAGAAACATTTACATGGTACTGGAGCAGCCACTCTGCTTTTTCGGTTATGTTGCTTTCCAGACTTACTGTAATGCTGTTTGAATTGCCTGTATATGAGCCTATACCGCTGCCTATCCAGTCCTTGAAGATTACTCGCGTATCATTGCTTAGGTATATTATTGGAGGCACAGAGATGGGCACCTTTGTATATGCAGAATATTCAGCTGCCTTAGATACATTGCCATATTCGGATATTGTCCTTATTATGTAGCCGAAGCCCCACAGCTGTGTATAATTTGGCGGTTGTGGAAGACCTGAGCCTGCTGCGAAGTAATTGATCCTGTTTCCCACTTCCATGACCCCATAAGGGTCGCGTATGCCTTTTTTGCTGCCTACTCCGTAGCCTATGAATGAGTAGGCCTCAGAGACAGGGAGGAACTGGTCGCTCTCATATATGTCGAAATTCTTGAATATTGCATTGTTTATGTAAACAGGGCTGCCGCTAGAGTTGGCAATCTCACCAAAGGCTATGGGTGCGTTTATGCCAGAGGTTGAAGCATGCATATTCAAGCTGCCTATCACATTGCCGTTGAACATTATATCCCATGTGTCACCAGAAGAATAGAGCGCATAGTTGTTGAATGTTCCGTTGGTGCCTGCAGAGGCTGTGGGGCCTATGGCCCCGAGAAACTGGCCTCCGGAGTAATTGTAAGGGAAGTATTCGTAGAACCATTCTGCCTGGCTTGCATTGGAGTATTCGTAGTTACTGCAGCCGCTGAGAGTACACAGCATAGGATACCTGCCTGATTCGTTTGGTTCGAGGTAGCCGAACTGCAGGAAGGCTCCGTTCGAGAGGGTCTCGCCTACCCAGAAGGAGATAGATCCTGATGTGATGTTGTGCGTTATCGACGTCTCTATGTCTGCGCTCACGCCGTGATTGTATTCGGTGTTCGAGCCCCCTACTGCACCGAACTGGAACCAGTACTCCCCGGCAACAGCTGAGATCGATGCGAGAAGAAGGACTGATGCAACAGCAACGCTATACCCTTTCATAGTCCATACCAATTTCGTTCAGCTTATGTATTACCTTTTCCCTCTCTGATGACCTGAGGCCTTTCCACTCTATCACTGCGCAGTCGGCATGCAGTTCGCTCCTTTCAGCTGCATGTTTCAGCATATCAAGGTTGTCGCTGCCATCTTTATTGTATATCATATGCGAAGGCAGCATATGCGAAAAGGCATATCCCTTTCCCAAGGCAAGCGCTGTAAATTTCGACGGATAGTGCCTGCTGCCTATGCCTATGACGACCTTATCGCAGGCCTCACTGCTGCCATTCGCCAGCGAGCCGTAGACCGCATCTGAGAGCTTGCGTGCCAGCCCTGCGTTCTTTATTACTGAGGCGTTGCCTCCTAGTTCCACAAAGAGCGAGGGCGTATCGAGGAGAGGGCCGTGGTGCGTCACCTCGTATGTCTTTTCCACTGTTTCTGATGGCACAGCGTTAATGGCGCCGAGCACCTGTAGCATGAGGACAGGGGCTGCTACTGAAAGGCTTTTGGGCCTGCCGCCTAGATCCGCGCTACTTCCCCAGTTGCCCATGGGGTGTGTCGTGAATGAAGCGATTCCTGCAGAGCTCTGGTGCTTGCTGAGGAAGACTGCTGTGCTGAAGCCCATTGAGTCTATAAAGTCAGCATTTGTAAGCGGGGAGCCTATCCTGCATATGGATATGTCCTTTCCCTGATACACAGTATATTTTTCTGCGGTGCGCACCGACTCTGCCACATGCGATTCCACCATATGCCTGCCCATATTTTCGGATGCGGCATCGGAAGACGAATAGATTATCCCCAGCATACTATCGTGCATTTTTGAACAGGTTTAAGGACTCTGCCCTGCCTTTTTCTGCCTGTGTAAGAAGCATGTCTGAATCGCTGAATCTTCTGTTCATTGCTCTATGTATAAATATCTTTGCTTGCAATAGAGGATAGTGGCGTTTCGCATTCGCATTCCTTATGCCATTTGAAGCGCATCTTGGTGCTTTATGCCTTATATTTGAAGTGGTGGCATGTTTGAGATAAAGATAGACAATGCAAAGTATTGGAAGGACTGTGTCGGTGCGATAGTCAGCCTTGTCGACGAGGGGGTCTTCTCCATATCAAAGGAGGGTATAGGGCTGAAGGCCATGGACCCCTCAAGCATAAGCATGATCTCATTTTTTATGCCGAACAAGGCCTTTTCGAAGTTCGACATAGAAAAGAACACCGCAATAGGCCTTAACCTGGAGAACCTGAACAAGATACTCTCAAGGACGAGGGACGGTGAGTCTCTTATGATGAAGGACGTAGACAACAAGCTCTTCCTTGAATTTACAGGGCAGTCTGCGATGAGGAGGTACAGGCTGCAGCTCATAGATATAAAGAAGAACTTCGAGAAGGAGCCCAATATAGAGTTCGATGCATTTGTGGAGATAAACGGCGAACCGCTCAAAGACATAATAAAGGACGCGAGCCTTATATCATCCTATATATCGTTCAAGGCCTCTAAGGACCAGTTTGCCGTAAACGCAAGGGGCGATTCGGGTGAGCTTGAGGAGCTACATGAGGTCGACGGCTCAGCCACAAAGAAGGTCGATGCCAAGAAGGGCACCGAATCCACATTCAATCTCGAGTTCCTTGAGAATATGGTAAGGTCATGCCCGGCAGGCGGCAATATCGGCATATCGCTGAAGTCGAGCGAGCCGATGAAACTCAGATACAACATAGGCGACGCTGAAGTGACCTATTATCTTGCGCCGTACCTTGAGGAGTAGAAGAGCGGCATGGAAGCATGGAGATACAGGAGAGAATCCGCAAGGACTTGGACAAGTTCAACGAGTCGCTCAGGAAAATAGATACTGTGGCCCTTACTGAAAAGGAATCAGGCATAGTAGAGATGGCGAAGCTCTATGCGAGGGACTCTGCGGCATTCGAAGAAAAAAGGGATTATTATACCTCATTCGCGAGCATCTCCTATGCGCACGGACTTCTTGATGCGGTCTTAAAGTTGCATGCAGAATGATTATATGATTGTCAAGGAAGGTGGGCATTCCATTGCATTGGAGAATGGGGTGTTTTACAACCCGAAGATGAAGGGCCTTCGCGATATCTCTGTAGCATTTCTCAAGGCGGCAGGGGCTGGAGGCACGACCCTTCTTGACAGCACATCGGCCACAGGCATAAGGGGCATAAGGTATTCTGACTCAGGGGTCGCAGGGCTCACATTCCTTGATATCTCTGAAAAGGCAAGCGAGAACACCAAAAGGAATGTCAAAAGGAACAATCTTGAGGGTATTTCACGGGTGTTCAACAAGAGCATACAGGAGTTTGCACATACAAGGGAGAAATTTGACATTATAGACCTTGATCCTTTCGGATCGCCTATGCCTTATATGAACGACATCATGAAGCTTTCAAAGGGCGGCACAATCATGATGGTCACTGCCACAGATACGGCAGTGCTGTGTGGAGCCCATCCTAAGGCGTGCATCAAATCATATGACTCAAGGCCGCTGCACAATGAGCTGTGCAAAGAAGTCGGGATACGCATCCTGATGGGCTACGCCATAAGGATCGCTGCGAAGTTCAATTTCGGCGTGGATGTGCTTATGGTCCTTTCTGACATGCATTATATGCGCATTTTTTACAGGATAAGGGCAGGTGCAGAGAACGCTGTTGCGTCGATGAAGGAGGGCGGATTCGGCACATACTGCAATTCGTGCGGCTCGTTCGGCTACAGCAAAGGTATTGCCCCGGTCTTTCAGCAGGCATGCAGCAACTGCGGAAAAAGGCTTGAGGCCTTCGGCCCTCTCTATCTTGGAAGGCTGTACGACAAGCGCATTACAGGGAAGATCCTGGAAAACCTTGAAGACGGGAATGCCAGGAAGATAATTGAAGTGATAAATGATGAGCTTGACATTCCGTTCTTCTACAATATACCCAAAATCACAAAATTAAGGCGCGTGGGCTCTGCATCGCCTGCAGGCATAATGAGCGCATTGGGCAATGCAGGTCACAGGTGCAGCCCTACGCAGTTTTCACACAGCTCAATCAAGACAGCAGCAGGCATAAAGGCTGTGGAAAAGGCACTGCGCAGCGCAAAGGACTTTCGGCTCAGGGCGAGATGACAGTTGAGCGCAGCGCGATCGCCGCAGAAGGATTGGAGAGGCTTCCTATTGAGGCTATGCCCTTTGTGCTTTCCACAAAATCGATTGCGGCGCTTATTTTGGGCAGCATGCTTCCCTCTTCGAAATGGCCCTCCCTTACATAACTCCTGAGATCTGCAGCGCTTACTCTCCGCAGAAGCCTTTGCCTCTTTGTGCCGAAATTCAGATACGCACCGTCGACATTTGTCAGGATGAAAAGGGCATGCGCCCCTATGCGTTTTGCAAGAAGCGCAGACGCAAAGTCTTTGTCGATTACCGCGTCGGGATATGATATTCCTTTGCGCCTTGGCACAACAGGCACGCCTCCGCCCCCTGCAGCTATCACAATATATCCCTTCTTAAGGAGTATGCACATTGGCTCTATGTCAATTATGTCAAGAGGCCTGGGCGATGGCACCACCCTTCTGTAGCCGTGTATGAGGTGCTTCATTATATAACCGCGCCTTTCCAGGCGTAATGAGGCAGCCCTGCCGTAGAATTTTCCTATGGGCTTTGTTGGCCTTTTGAATTCAGGATCTTTTTCATCGACAAGCACCCTAGTTAGCACTACTGCCGCACTACTTCCGAGATTTTTTGCTCCGAGATATGCGGAGAGGCTGCCCATAAGCGCAAGGCCTATCTCGGCCTCGGTCTGCGCCGTAAGTATGCCGAGATGCTTGTCCTCCACAGAGGCAAGCTCTCCGATCTGCACCCCGTTTCCGTGGGTTATTATGAGCTCATCGCCCCTGCGATGCATAGCTGCTATGAGCGAGGATACCTTTGTGAGCGCCATGCTGTCTATAGCGTTGCCCCCTATGGCTATTACAGCTCTCATGCGCGGCACCATCCTATTCCTTTAGGGAAGGGATATGATAAAAATCTTGTGTTGCACATTTGTTATCTCATTTATCATTAGGGATAAAATTTATATAGGTACAGGCAGTATATCCCGTAATAGAAAACAATAAAAAACAGTGCTTTCAACAATTTATTCTGAAGTAGTGTAAAGCGTATGGGATTAACGCTTGCTGTTGGATTTGGCGCCTACCGTATAGCTTATGGTTTATTAGAATGGTGCAATAAATGGTGTCGAGACCCGAGGTAAGTGTCATCCTGCCTACGATGGATGAGGAGTATGTATTCAGGCTTATAAAGGACATGCGCAGGGTGCTTGGCAGAAAGGCTGAAATAATAGTGGTTGACAAGAGTAGCACGGCCTACTTCAACAAGCTTAAGAAGACCGGAGCCAGGATATTGAGGCAGAAGGACAGGGGAGTTGAAAACGCCATAATGCTGGGCCTCAGGAACGCGAATGGAAGCATACTTGCAAGCGTTGATGCCGATGGTACGCACGATATATCAGGCATAGGGAAGGGTGTGGCCATGATAAGGAACGGCAGTGCTGATTTTGTCATAGGGAACAGGCTCAACGGCCTTGAGAAAGGCTCGATGGGCTTTAACATAAGACTAGGCAATGCCATCCTGAGCAGGCTTTATAGCAGGCTTTACAGGGCAAGGGTTCACGACGTCCTGAGCGGGCTTTTCGTGATGCGCAGGGACGCATTTGAAGAGATAAGAAGTGTCGATCCGTACAGGGCGGGCATAGCCTTCTTCGCCATAGAGCTTGCTCGCCGCGGCTACAGGATAGGAGAGGTAGACATACGATATTACAGGAGGAGATACGGCGAATCGAAGCTTGCGAACTCAAAGTTTGCATATGGCTTGGGGGTAGCTTCGCATCTTGTCAGGCAGATAAGGGACTACAGCCCGCTCCTGATTTTTGGCGGGGCAGGAATAATCCTTGTCATAGCGGGCATCGGGCTCGGCATAGCTGTGCTTGTGAACTTCATAGGAACGGGCGTATTTGGCGGCATAGGCAGGGCGCTCCTTGCATTCCTTCTTGTAGTTGTGGGCTTCCTGCTTATAATAGCAGGATTCATAATAGATCTGCTTCTCGAAATAGAGAGGCATGTGTCTAAGCCAAGGTAATGGTATTGCTTCCTAGCAAATATACGTATTGCAGCTATTCCAGGCGCTTGATGATATGGTAGCCGAACTGCGTCTTTACTATGTCTGAGGTTTCGCCCTTCTTCAGGCTGAATGCCGCATTCTCAAATTCCCTTACCATCTGCCCCCTTGAGAAAAAGCCGAGGTCTCCGCCGCGCTTCCTTGAGCCGTCTATGGAATACTCTCCAGCAAGGGCTCCGAACGTCTCGCCTCTGCCGAGCCTTTCAGATATCTCCCTTGCCTGCCTCTCGCCCTTTACGAGTATATGCGCACACCTTATCTTTTCTGACATGAAACTACACTGCGCAGTTTATTTGTAGATTGACTTGTAGACGTTGTTGGAGTCGTCGGTTATGACTATGCACTCGCCCTCGCACTCCACAAGGCAGGCCTGGCACAGTATGCATGCGGGCCCGTTGATCCCTACAGATATCCCGCCGCTGCTGCCTTCATACTTCTCTGCGAAGTGCTTGTGACCGTCCTGTACACTGGACCATTTGCTGACCACTGCCGGCTCGCTGCTGCCCTTCCACTGCTCGCTTTCAGGGGCGACATCAGCATTCGCCTCAGGAGAGGCACGGTCCTTCATCTCGAAGACTGCTACAGGGCAAACGTCGAAGCAGTGGGCACATCCTGTGCACTTGGGCTTTTCAACATAGACTTGCATGTTCTGCACCTAATTTATTGCCAATGACATTCTTTATATAGGTTGCGCGGCAGGACTACGCTTGTCTAACAAGCAAACGGCCTTATCAGCCGAACAGGCTTGCCAGACCTCCGGCTGCCTCCTCCTCGCTTACCTTATCTTCCTTCTCCTCTTTTTTCTTCTCTTCAGGCTTCGCTGCCTGTGCAGCCTGTGGTGCAGGAGCTGCATGCATGCTCTGGGCATTCTTTATGACATCTTTTATGCTTACTTCCTTCAACGATTTTGCCACAGACTTGGCCATTGCGTCGTTCGGCTCAAACCCTGCTGACTTGAGCACGGTTTCGAGATTTCCCTCGCTTATTTCCTTGCCTGCTGCATCCAGAAGGAGAGCGGCGTATATGTATTCCATGTTTTCACCTTTAAGCATTAATCATTCCTTTACATAAGAATTGAGCGCTGAAGCCTGGAGCGAGGCTATGCCCAGCATAGCCTTCACTACCTCGTCCTCGTATATTTCAGCTTCAAGGCCCAGGGCTACAGACTGCGAGAATGCCTTGCTTATGAATTCGGCTGCATTATACGGAGTTACAAGGCCTATGGCTGTGCTCAGCATGTTTGCTGCTGTGAAATCCTGAAGCAGTTTTGATGTAACATAAGCAGCATCTATTGAAAGGGCCTCCTCCGAAAAGAGCGTGCCTTCGTACAGCAGCGCGCTGATCCTGCCCCTTGCCTCGAAAGGCAGTATGTCAAGCATCTTGAGGGCCTTGGCAAGCGCTGCGCTTATCTTTCCGTTTTTCTCCACAAGCACCTTGCCCTTTGATATAATGACCTTGCCCTTCTGTATCTGAACGTCTATGCCTGCAGCCTTGAGGTCAGTGACGGCCTGGCCCGGTGCTATCGAGGTCTCGCCTGCCTCTATGCTTATACTTTCATTTGATATCTGGTTGGGCTTTGCAAGCAGCCTTAGCCTGTTTGAGCTTATAGCTTTATACAATTCGAAAGGCTCGATATCGGAAAGCACGAGCGCCGCGTTGCCGCTTACATAAGGCATGAGCGTGCTGATGCCTGCGCCATCGAGGGCCCTGCTTATAATGCTCTTCCTTGCTACAATGACCATTGTGCTAGGCTTGAGGCCGTTCCTTATCTTCTGAAAGAGCCTGTCAGGAGCGCCAGCCATAGGCATTATGCCCACACTCTTGCGGGCCTTGATTTCGGCGCTTAGCCTTTTTACAAACTCCTCCTTTTCGGCTTTAAGCATAATCACACCTATATGAGCCTCGCTGGCTTTGACATGGTAAGCTTGACGTATGCAGACCTTATGTGGTTCTGCCCGAGCTTCCTGTTTATTCCGGACACTACAGCGTTTATGTTATCGTAAAGCATGCCGGGCTCCATGTCCTCAGTACCCACAACCGAATGTATGGTGGGCAGGTACTTGCCCTTGCTCCTCATTGTTACTGTATTGGCCATGCTGACTGCCATTCTTTTAAGATCTGTGTTGGGCGGCAGGGGCTTCGGCATGCTGTTCCTGGGGCCCAGAAATTGCCCCACTGCCTTTGCTATGGAAGGCATCAGGCTTGGCTGAGCTATCATATCGTATGCAAGCAGCGATGCAAGCCTTTTCTGGTCTGATGCGAGGGCCTGCAGCCCATTTTCCTCTATGACTTCTATGCCTTCCTTCTTCGCAGACTCTATAAGACTCTTGTCGCTTGTGAAAAGTGCTATTTTCCTTGACTTGCCCTTTCCGTTCGGAAGCATGACCTCGAGATTGAGCCTGTTTTCCTGCTTGGTGAAGTCCACGCCCTTGAAGTTTACTGCAAGTTCAACGCTCTGTTTGAATTTGCGCTTGCCTTTGTTCTCTGCGATATACTTTGAAAATTCATCAAGTGAGAGCATGAAAATCCCTCCTGCAATGCCTGCAGTGGTTGCGGGAAAACGAGCCTATATTAATTAATCTTCCTCACAATATATAATAGGCAGGAGTATTTAAATACCTTACATCAAACTGCTTTGGTGTTACCTATGCGCGGCACAGTGATGACCTTCGGATCGTTTGATGTTCTGCACCCCGGGCACCTTACATACCTTGAAAAGGCGAAGAGGCTCGGAAAGAGGCTTGTGGTAGTGGTGGCAAGAGATTCCAGCATACGCATGCTTAAGGGTGGGACTCCGCTATTGGGGGAGAGGGAGCGCCTCAGGATGGTAAGCTCCATAAGAATAGTAGACAGGGCTGTGCTCGGCAACAGGCTCAGTTCTGCAAGGGAGAGGTTCAACATAATAAGCAAATTCAGGCCCGATGTGCTGGTATTCGGCTATGACCAAGAAGTAGATACAGCTGAGGTAAAAAAGTGGCTTAAGGAGCACAGGCTTCATGCGAGAATAGCAAGGATAAGGGTGGCAAAGACTGAATCGTATTACAAAAGCTCAAGGCTCAGGAAGAGGCTTGTTGAGGATGAATAATTACTATCTTGAAGGCGAGGAGCGCTTCGGCAGGGTGAGCTCGCGCCTCTATGCTTTTTTCTCGGGATTGCCGGAGATGCGCAGCTTCTATGCATATGTTATAAACGATCTTGAAGCTTCTGGCGCGAAGCGCATCCTTGATATAGGCTCTGGCACAGGCAGCATAATGCTCGGCCTGGAAGCAAAAAGACCGAGACTTGCGCTTTATGCGGTAGAGCCGTCAAGGGAGATGCTCGGCATAGCGAGGAGAAGAAGCCATGGGCTTGTGCATTTCGCACAGGGGTCCAGCAGGCATGTGCCCTTCAGGGGAAGGTTTGATATGATATTCAGCACGCTCTCGTTTCACCACTGGAAAAGGCAGAGGGAATCGCTGGGATATCTTGCAGGACTACTTGCTGATAGCGGGGAGATACGCATATACGAGGTAGACAAAGGGAGGGCAGGCTTCTTTTTAAGGCTCGCTGCGGGCAGCCATTCGGTAAGCGCGGACGGGATAAGGAGGACCATTCCTGGAGCGCTTCGCCTCAGCAGCTATTCGAATTTCGGCAGGTTTGCACGCATAGTCATGAAAAGGCGCCGTTTGCATTAGGCGCAGTGTGTGAAGGACCGCGCAGTAACGATCATGCGCAGCGAGAAAAGTATTTATTTGCATAGGTTGAGGTAGTAGCAGGGGATATTATGACATTCGTTGACATACTGACCTCACAGCTCTTCGTGCTCGGCTTTATGGGGCTTTCGGTAGCCTATGTGACTCTGCATGCAATCATACTCTACAAGAAAGGCAAGAAGCATGCGACTGCTATGAAGTCTGCTGCCGTGCCTCTTGCGCTGCTAGGCTTCTATGCCATTGTCACTGGCATATTCGGCCAGTTTGCATGGCCCCTTCCCGGCGCATACAACATACTTTTCTATGATTTATACCCGCTTGTGGGCTTGCTCTTCGTGGGCTTTGCATGGTCGCTCAACTCCAAACTCAAGCTGCAGTACATAGGGCTGCTCTCGCTTCTTGTGGGGGCCATGACCTTTTACTATGGCATAAGCGGCTACTCTCTAAGGCTTACAAAAACACCGATTGCGCTGCTTGGCCTTTATCTACTATTCGGCATAGCAGGCGTATTCGGATATCCTGTGACACTTATGCTTGACAGGGCCGAAGCAGGCATAAAAAACAGGTCGGTGTGGTGGTGGGTAGTGATAGCGATATTCCTGATAACGCTTGTCATAAGCAGCCTTCTCGCGATCTACGTAGGAGCAGTCTCTGTGCCAGCGCATCTTATGAACCCGCCGTGAAATCCATAGGCAGTGGCTGCATACGGCTGCTGCGCGCAAGACAGGATAAGCGCAGCAACAATTCAGGGCTATTCAGGTCAGACTTGGAAGTTAACCCTGCTTAGCGAGAAGTCTCCTTGGCAAGGAAATGAAAGCGGTAGGAGGCATAAAGTCAAAAGTTGGATTTATCGTGGGTAGTTGTATCCGTTTTCTACAATCTTGTCCTTTACCGAGGGAGAGTTGCCACTGCAGTCATACATGAAAAGCGATTCTTTCTCAAGGATTCTCATCGAGACCTTCAGCATTTCTCACATGTGCAGTTTGTCTTGGACATTGCCTCCTTGGTATTTATTCCTTTACTACAAAGTTTATCTTATGGTAACGGTGCCCTTCCACGGGCTAAAGCCCGTGGCTTCCCCTAAATGGGACAAATCCTCGCTACGCTCGGATTTAGCTTCTCCTGGCCATTCATCCCTCAGCTGAAGCTGAGGGCTTTCTGGTCTGCAAATGTAAATCTGGTTAATAATCGAATATCTGTAATTTAGGCTTGACATCGTAAAGCTACCATAAAATGCTCAGATATTTGCCTAATCTACTATAAATATTGGCATTGCTCATTTAACAAAACTACTGAGGTTTTACGCATCGCCGTCTGTTTGGAAAAGCCCTCCGGATTGCTGATTTCCACCTCCTTTACCGGATTTGCCGCCAGCACTTGGAGCTCCACCACGCATTATTGAAGATTTGATAAGAGATTCATCCATACCTTTTGGTATCTTGTTGTATTTAACATACTCATATATAACTAGATAGTAAATATGCAGGGTTACGTAGTTGAACAGGTCGCCTACTATGTATATACCCAAACCAATCAGAAATATTACGCCTATAGCCAGCAGGCTTGTATGCCCTATTATTGTAAACCCCCCGAGTACTATAGAGATGCCAAAAAAATCTAAAAGACCAGCTACGATAGCACCAGCAATGAACACCCCGCCAATTATTTTTATAATAAACCCAATCAGGTCAAAGTATAAGATGCCAGAAAATGTTTTTCCTAGGTTATTTATTATAAACATGGCACTTCTCTTAACTGCTTCAATTGGACCAACATCATCTTCGAAGATTATCGGTACAGCAAAGGTCATGCCAAGGAAAAGTCCAATGCTTATTATGCTCTGCACAAGGAAACCGATTACGCCCCTATTGAATGTTTCCTCGATAAGTTTGATAATAGTCCTAGCAACAGTATAAAATATGGCCCAATTTATTATCTCCGGAAGTCGGCTTCCGGCCTGAGAAAGGGCATCAAACATGCCTATTTTGGTCCCTTTCACATAACTTTTAAACGCTATATACAAGGCAAATAGGAAATAGGTGGCTATAAATGCCGTTATAAAGTAGTACAAGACCGATAGCACCATAAGCGAAAGAAAACCAAATGAAAGGCCACCAAAGAGTATGAACGGAACAAAAACTATTACTAATAAGATGAAAGATATCAAAGCCATTACAACAGGGTATACAAAAAGACCCCTGTCCTTTAACAAAACCTTAATTACCTGATTAGATATCTGAAACCCGAGCTTTGCATTGCCAAAAAGCGAATCTAGAAATCCCACGTACACCAAACCTATATCGGTATTCCAGATACCTTGAATCCGCCACCTTGGTTTGGCTGGTACATCTCATCGAGCACAACTACAAGTTCAAGTATGAAAAGCCTAGACATATCATTTATTGATTTTTCTAATATCTCAACCTTGTATGCTCCGAAGAAACTGCTGAACCCCGTCTGGATCGCCTTAGTTGCTAACGAAGCCAGCATTCCTCCAAGCCCTGGCTCCTGCTGCGCTTGCTGCTGGTTTTTGGTATCTAGGCTTATCTTTGCAAGTGCCTTATTTCCATTGGCATCCTCAATCTCGTAGTTGAAACCGGCAAAGTTGCCAGTTGCGGTTGCAACAATATTCCCATT
Source organism: Microcaldota archaeon (assembly GCA_021796295.1). GTDB lineage: Archaea > Micrarchaeota > Micrarchaeia > Micrarchaeales > CABMGC01 > JAJYIA01. The sequence continues at coordinate 16,904 of JAJYIA010000005.1, read as the reverse complement.
TGGATCCTTCATCTGTACTTGCTCGCTCAGGCCCATAAGCCCTGACTTAATTGTTACTTGCCCTATCTCAGTGTTATTGCCATCAAAGAACTGATAATTGGCCGTTTTACCAAGCTGGAGACCCTTTTTCTGTATCAAACCAATCTTGTTGCCCTGCGGGTCAACAAGCCCTGCCTGCCTTCCTGTCCATACGCCTTGTTGTGCAGTTAACACAATATTTCCTCCTACATCTTTGAAGATTAACATTGGTCTGCCTCTACTGAATTGTTTGGACACCGTATACGTGTCAGCAGCAATATACGCTGGCTTTGAGTTTTCCATGCATATAGCTTTACGTAAGTATTTATAATTATTACTTGAAGAGGCATTTACTTTTGGGTAACGTTTCTCTCGCTGGATTTTGTATCCCATCCACAAGTAGTATGCATGGAAAGTTCATGTGGCGACCTGAATGCAGCCTACATGCGAAGAGTTATCGGTTACTGTAGAATCTCAACAGAAAGAAATAGAAGGCCTAAAGAAAGAGGTTGAGAAACTGCAAAAGACAGTTGTCGATATTACTGGCAGCGTTAAGCAGCTTCGGGTAGAGAACAAAAAACTCAGCGACGTACTCCGTAAATACCACAATGAGAATACGCCATCGGGCTCAATCCCCCGTATCTCATAGATGGAGAAGAACGTCAGTAGCATAACGAAAGATTCTGGTGGAGACAAGCTTCCAGCACACAATGCGCGAAATTCAAGGCCAAAACACATCGACAGAAAGCAGCGCCACGAACTTGGGTATGAAACATGCCCAAATTACGATGGCAGGCTGATAAAAAAGAGTGCAACGGAGAAGAGGATGGTTATAGAGATGCCTATGCCTTCTCCAGAAATCGTCGATCACGAACTCGCACTGTATTACTGCAGGGACTGCGTCGAACAGACATCCGCAAGCGTGGGAAGGGGCTTTTTATAGGCCTTTTATCCCTTATTTGCACTGAGAACGTAATCAAGGAATACCTCCTCAGGCTGCGCACCCTCCATTGAGAGGGAATCGTTTATCACTATCTTAGGAACGCCCATGACCCTATACCTGCTTGAAAGCTCCATGAACTCCTGCGCCTCTATCATGCTGCTTCTTATCATAGGGTTCTCTATAGCGAACTGGTGCGCTATCCTCACGGCCTGGGGGCAGTATGGACATGTCGGAGTAACGAAGACCTTTATGTCTATCGGCTTTGTCACAGATTTGAGTTTTTCCTTTGTCTTGCTTGAAAGAGACGTTGTGCCTTTCGATGCGTCTATTATGTCTCCGAGAAGAGAGGAGAATTCATGCCCTGCGGGTATGCCGAAATAGAAGACGTTGTAGATTCTCTTGCCTCCGATGATCAATGCAGGCACCTTGTCAACACCGAGGAACTTTGCCTCCTTTTGGCTCTTATTTATGTCGTACAGTGTAAGCTTAAGCCTCTGATCCACGTCGCAAAGCTCCTTTATAAGATTGAGTGTTGTGCTGCAGTACATGCACTTAGCATCTGAGGTGTCGTAGAAGAGTATAAGGTTCACTTCCCCAGCAAGCTCCTTTGACAATAAGTCAGATATGCCCTTCCTGTCGGATTCCTTGAGATAAACCATATATTCACTGTTTGCGTTATTAGTTTACATTATTATATAAGCATTTTAGGTATATATGTTTTTGCTGTTGCTGTATATCTGGCGGACTGCAGTGCCAGAGCGCCGACGCAAAGGTTTATATTGATTCAAGGGTTTTTTGAAATATGGTCGCATTGAACGTATTGGGCCTGCTTGCTGTTTTGCTTACCGATACAGCATTCTCCTGGATGCGCATGTTCGTAGCACTTGGCATATCGGTGCTGATAAGCCTTGCAGTAGGAATATATGCTGCGACATCCGAGAGAGCAGGCAGAATAATACTCCCGGTAATAGACATATTCCAGACTATACCGATAGTCACGTTCTTCCCCTTCGTAATACTCATCTTCATCGGCTTCCTTCCAGGAGTGATAGGCATAAACGCGGCAGTTGTATTTCTCATAATAACAAGCATGATCTGGAACATAATATTTGGCGTATATGAGGCCATAAAGGCCATGCCGAAAGAATTTGCGGATCTTGCGCGGCTCTATGGGCTCAGCAAGTGGCAGAAGCTCAGCAAGGTTTATGTGCCGGTAAGCATGCCCCGCGTTGTAGAGCAGTCGGTGCTCTCATGGGCCATAGGACTTTTTTACTTAGTCACAAGTGAGATATTCTCTGCAGGCAATACAGCATACCAGGTAAAAAACGGCATAGGTGTTGAGCTCACGGGCCTCGCGCTTTCAGGCAACACGTTCGGGTACCTGCTCGGCATAGGCATCTTTATACTGTTCGTAATAGCAACGAGGCTGCTCTTCTTCAAGCCCCTCGAGGACTATGTTGTAAGGTATACAAAGCAGGGCGTGTCGCAGGGAAGGATCAGCACAAGAAGGAGGATATATGGGAGGGTCATGCAGCTCAGGCTCTTCAGGTACCTGCAGTCAAACAAGAAGGCCTTCACAGCCTATTTGGTCAGGAAGGGCGGTGCCGGAAGGGGCGTAAAGTGGCGTGTTGCCAAGGTTGAGAAAAAAACACAGAAGCGCGGCGCGGCTTATTACATCATACTGGCTGCTCTGGCTGTCATTATCCTGTATGGCATATTCAGGGCCAACCTTGCTGCAGATGAATACAGCGTTTTTGTAGCCCTTCTCTACTCGTTCGGCAGGGTATGGCTCGCTTTCATTGTCTCGCTTGCCATAGCCATACCGGTATGTGTATACGTAATCTTCCTGACAAAAAAGAGCTCCTTTTATCTCCTCCTCTTCCAGATTATAGCCTCGATACCTTCAACGATCCTGCTGCCTGAGATCGTTGCGCTCATGCGCGGCTATGCCTACGGAAGCGAACTCATTGCATTCATAGTCTTTGTCCTGAGCGGCGTATGGTACCTCATATTCAGCACCATGCACGTAGCCAAGTCGATGCCGAACAACGTGCTTGAAGTCAAGAACACATTCGGAGTGAGAGGCGTAGTTGCGTGGAAGAAGATATACATAATGGTCATATTGCCTGGCCTTATAACAGGAAGCATAACGGCGATAGGCGCAGAGTGGAACGCAAGCATAGTAGCGGAGAATTTCCAGAATGTGCATGTAGGGTCAGGTATAGGCAAGTTCCTTGACATGACTATAGCCAGCCCAGGCTTTCGTATGAGCCTGTCGAATCACTACCTCCTTCTTATGCTCCTTGCGCTTCTCAATATTATTATAATGATACTTCTGATAAATACACTTGTATGGAAGAGGCTTTACAGCAGAGTGGCGAGGATCTATGGATAGTCTTATGCACATTATAGAGGTAAGGAATGTTTCTTTCTCATTCGAGGGGGTTGCTGCTAAAGTCATAGACAACGTTTCATTTCATGCAGACAGAGGCGAGTTCGTTTCTGTCATAGGGCCCAGTGGATGCGGTAAGAGCACGCTACTTAGGATAATAGCAGGGCTTATACGGCAGGAAAGAGGCAAGGTCATTCACCTTGGGGATGAGATTGAGGGCCCTGTGAAGGGCATCTCGTTCGTGTTCCAGGACTTTGCGCTGCTGCCGTGGCTTACAAACATAGAGAATGTGAAGCTCGGCTGCTCGATGCTCGACATAAGCGAGACTGAGAGGATGAGAAAGGCCCTGATGGAGCTCGAGGATGTGGGTCTGAGCGGGTTTGAGAACTCGTATCCCAACGTGCTCAGCGGGGGCATGAAGCAGAGGGTCGGCATAGCCAGAGCGCTTGTCTCTGACCCTGACGTGCTCCTTATGGATGAGCCCTTCAGTTCGCTTGATGAGCTTACTGCGGAGATCCTCAGGAAGGATATCCTTTACATACTGAAGAGCAAGGACCTGCCTGTGAGCAGCGTGATAATGATAACGCACAACGTGGAGGAGGCGGTAGAGCTGTCGGACAAGATAGTGATACTGTCGCATAAGCCGTCAAGGGTCAAGAGGGTCATTGGCGTGGACATGAAGCACCCGAGAAACAAGCACTCTAGGCCCTTCATGAAAACCGTTGATGAGATATACGCAACGCTTACGAAATAGGGATTTGTATTACACATTTCGTAGAATAGCTTTTTATAGCTTTTTATTGCCTACTTTTTGTATGGCCAGCAAGCATAAGGCTAGTGATGATGCTCGGTATTTTAAGACTAAGCAGAAGGAGTCTATCTCAAAAAGTGACCTGGAAACCGTAGCCCAACTGCTAGAGGTGAATGATACTACAGCACTCCTAAGACATATAAATGGCCTGGATGAAAAACGCCTGCTTAGCCTTAAGCACATAGTGCGGAGCTACAGGGGAGGGCATCTGCCTATTCATAATGCAGCAGAGGCACTTGCCAATAAGATATTCCCCGGCATAGATATGCAGTCTCTTAGGAGTGAGCCGGTTGCAGCAGCGTACACTCGCTTTGGCAGTGCTTTTGGCCTATTAAGAAAGTAGACGTCTTTTGAGCGCAGTAGGAAGAGGTTTATTCCCAAGGTTTCTTCAGTGATGAACCTGCATTGGCTTTTGCCATTATTTTGTAGCGAAGGTGCGGCGCCTATCGCAGGCTCCATTTGTCCGTCTCTTCATTGTAGAAAAGGAGCTTTGTCCTAACGCCCCAGAGGCGCAGGAGTTTTTTAATGACACTCTCCTTGCCCTCTGAATCCTCGGATATGTATATGCCCTTTGAGTCAAGGAGTTCGAGGATTTCAGGTGTTGTAAGCCTCTTTTTCGCAAGCGCGGCGAATACCGTCTTGAACGGCTCAACCTTTTTGAGATTTCCGCGTATTATCCTGTAGGGGCTGCCCCTTGAAAGCTTCTCGCCCTCTTCGGTAAGCTTTATATCTGAATCGTCTACCTTTACGAAGCCGAGCATCCTGCACGCGTCTATAAGCGGAAGCAGGGCGTCAAGGTCCTCCTCGGCTTCTTCTGCAAGCTCGGAGATTGCAATGGAGCCGTTGTTCTCCTTTATCAGGGTTACTATGCCTCTGACCTTGCTTACTCCTGCACCCAAAGGAAAAATATCATGCATGGATATTTATACAGGATAATAAGTTTATTAACCTTGCGCTCATACGAGAGCAGCCTGCTGTTATCGTGTTCTGCATGCTGCAGCACCCTTTCCAGAATAGTAATAGAAGAGCATAGCGTTGATGAGTATGATAATACCCAGAAGATATGCCTGATACGAGTTTACAAAGGCGATAGCACCCCACACACTTATGGAATTCATGCCAAAGGCGTAGAGAATGCTGCCGAGAATGGGCATGCTGCACCCGCATCCTATAATAATGCCGCCTGTAGTGGCTGAAATAACGCTGAATGTACCTCCGGAGGCTGCGGTCTTTGCCAGTGCTTTTATGAGCCTTGCAGTATAGAGGCTGGCCGCAAGCACAGCGGCAGATGACACTGCAAGCGCGTAGACCAGATACATAGGCGTGTTTATTATGAATACGTGTTCATTGCCAAGCACAAGATAGTAGAAAAGGGCGTAATAGGAAACAGCTGATATTACAAGTACTGCTATGAAGAACCTTGATCTGAGCATTTTGCTCAGATTTTCCAACCTGCCTGGCCCGGATTGCGGCCTGCGCATCTTCTTACCTAATAACCGTTGTTCTTTTCAATAGTGAGGATTGCAGGCAGTGTGCAGACTGGTGCAGTGTTGTTTATGCTGCCGCACGTCATCGATATGTAAAGGTCTGCAGCTGCGTATTCTGTCCATGCGAACTGGTCATTCGGCTTTGAGAGCTGATTCAATACTTCATCGTGCGTCATATATGTGAGCTGAAGCGTACTGTTCGTGGGCATGCTGTTACCGAAATCCACAGCATCTGCACCTCCGACCTGGCTTCTGCCCCATATTGTATAAGGGGTTCCCTGGAAGTTGCCGAGCTTAAGTATCAAGGCCATGGCCCCTGAATACGAGGCGTTGCCTGTTCTGTTAACCTCAGCCTGTATCACATTCAGTGGCTGTAGGGAGAAGCCGCCGCTGATAGGTGCAGTATCCTCGATAACTATGAAGCTTATGTAGCTGCTGTTGTATGATGCCCCAAGTTCAACTGTGCTTCTGTTGTACGAGGCCTTGGACCAGTAGAGCGTAGGCACATCGGAGTCTTGTATTGCACTATAGCCCTTGTAAAGGTGCGAGAATCTCCCAAACCTGGAGAGCGCCAAGGCCATGGCCCACCTGTTCTCGCCGCAGAAGACGCACGTTATCGAGCCCAGATATATTACAGAAGGCTTGCCGCCGACCACGAAGGGCGTGACATTCTTTGTTGCGGCCTGGACTAGATTTACAATGCTGCCATTAAGGTACATCTCTCCTGCAGTTTCAAAATACGACATTGATGCATTGTTTATTACAGAGAGCTCTGTTGAATTGAGCTCCTTGTTTATATTTGTAAGCCTTGTCCCGAAATGCTGGCTGCTGCTGTTTGTGCTGTTAGTGGCTTTGTTTGGCAGGATATTGACCTGCTGCAGTTTATGCATACTTTCTAAAACAGTTGCGCCTGACACAATTATTGCTATTACACTGAGCAAAACCGCAGTATACGAAAGCCTGCGCAGTGAGCTTATATTATCTCTTAGAGTATTTACCATTTTTACACCTTTTGCCTTCCTGCTTATAAACACAGACCAGTCAGGCAGAGCACTTAATAATAGCACTTTTATATTTATATGCCTTTGGCTGCATTTCTTTCGAGTGTTTTTCTTCCAAACTTTACTATACAGCTTTTCATTTTGGTTACCAAAACCAAATAGCAGCATCTATTTTATTTATCAACCGTATTTACCTGACTTTCTAAACTGAGTTCAGAAGAAAGTTGGCACTATTTCTAGTTCTATGACGTAAAATAGGTCTCATGATAGATGCAGGTTTTTATATTTATAGTGCCGAATGGCACTATATGAGCTTTATAAGGTAAAAGTTTCATAGAATTGGCGTGATTCGCCTTTGTCTCGGATATGTGTACAGCAGTAGCGTTTATTTCTCTGAACTGTGTTTCCGTTCTCTGCTTTGTTCTAGGCATTTTACCACAGTATAATTGCGTCTTAGCTCATATAAAAACCTATGTTTCTGAACTCATTTGTGTCCTATCCAAACAAAATTTCCTCACGACAAAGGATGAATAACCCCACCGCAAGCGGTGGGGTATCAGCAAAGTAACTCAGAAGTCAGACAGTTTGAATTGTTTGTAATCTTTCGTAATTGAAGGGTATGAGAACTAGTCCTTAATTGGCATCAGTTGATAATGATAACCGGTGTTTGTATGAAACAATATTATGTGGGTTTGGACCTGGGTTGCCTATTACTTCCGACGAGGAGCCTTCCTAGGTTGCCAGTTTTACCACAAGTTATTGAGCAAGTACATTTTCTATATTTGACAATGATCACTATGTGGTATCGGATTTCGTAGACTTTGTGGGCGGCATGCGATACGTGCATGAGTTATTGTACGATTATGTAGATTTAAGCGTTACTCACTGCACATCCCCACCCCAAGGGATGGGGTATTCTCCTGAGATAAACTAGGAATATGGCAATTTATTATTAGATAGTTCCTTAGTACCAGAGCTTGCAATGACGCTCTGCTGCATAGCAAATAAGAAAGGGATAAATAGTAATTGCGGGCATATGATTCAGGTGAGAGTGTGGAGAGTGAGATTCAGCTTTCCAAAGGCCTTTTAATTGAAAAGGGCAGCATGCTTTCTGATGCGCACTGCCATCTTGACCTTTTTGAAAACCCAGGGCATGCGGTAAAAAAAGCCATAGAAGACGGAGTAGGCATCATGGTAACTGCAGGCACTGATATGAAAAGCAGCATGAGAGTGCTTGAGCTGGCAAGAGGACCCAATGTTTATGGAGTAATCGGGATAGGACCCGATGCTGCCTCTTCTGATTATAAGGCTGTAGACGGCATTGAGGCGCTTCTGAAATCAAACAAGAATATAATAGGCATAGGCGAGGTAGGCCTTGACAGGAAGATAGCGGAGAATGTGGATATGAAGGTGCAGACCAAGGTTTTCGAAAGGCAGGTGGAGATAGCGGCATCGCTTGATGTGCCGCTTGTGATACACTCCAGAATGGCCATAGACGATGTGATTGGGATCATAAGCGAGCACGCGGTGAAGAAGGCAGTATTCCATTTCTTTGAAGGCAGTGAGGAGCATGCGAAGAAGGTTGAGAAAATGGGCTACCTGATTTCTATACCACCAATAGAATCAGGAAGAATGAAAAGGATTATAAAGGACGTTGATATAGATATTATTGTATCTGAAACAGATTCTCCTGTTGTCGGGAAAAGCCCGGCCGCAGTCAAATATGTAGTCGAGAAGATAGCTGAGTTGAAAGGAATGACGTTCAATGATGCGGGTGAGAGAATAACAGAAACTATTAAAGATTACTTTTATATATAAATATGCGGGCCCGTAGCTCAGCTTGGACAGAGCGGCAGCCTTCTAAGCTGATGGCCGCGGGTTCAAATAAATTCCACAGGAATTTTGATATTCCCGCCGGGCCCGCTTTAAGGAATGATTAGATGGTAAACGACAAAAAACAGGATGAAGCAATAGTGCAGATCAAGCAGCAGATAGACATACTGCTGAACGACAACAGCGTGCCAAGAAACGTGAAGACGGCACTGGATGGGGCGAGGAAGGCCCTTGATGAGGAAGGCAGCTACTCTGTGAAGTCCTCGGCTGCAACGTACAAGATAGATGAGGTAAGTAACGATATAAACCTGCCGCCGTATGCAAGGACAGTTATCTGGAACATACTGAGCATGCTCGAGTCTGTAAAGGACCAGTAAGCGCCAGGCATTGGAAACAGCCTGAGAAGAAGATTACATGCAGTGGCGAATGGGTAATCTCAGGGAGAAAAAGGTTATGTCGTCAGGTATGCCATATGGCTGATGCACAAATTCTTTTACCTTTGTAGGTTACTGTAGAATAACACCCAAATACTGCTTATACCGCTCAGAAATGTGCTCCGTTATTTTCTCTTCTGCCATGCCATTCCCTGTATTCCTCATTCTTATGTTCCGCTCCCAGGCAAATGCATGTATACTTAGATTTTTACAGGCTAGATGGGACAGCCGTGGCCGCTGCTTGTATTCGTAAACTCAGTGAATGTGGCAGTATCGTTGGAGTTGATGCCGGTAAGCATTGCAAGGGTATTGTCGCATGCGTATCCTACGGTTCCGTTTACATGCAGAGTTGTCTGAACGCCGGTGATGAATGCCACAGGATACATAACGTAGAGAAGGCCTGTCACGCTCATGCTGCTGTAGTTTATGCTTTGCACTGCGAAGTTGCTTATCTTTTCGCCGCTTCTCACAACTACGTTTATGCCGGTGTTCGGGCTGCTTGAATTTACTCCTGCTGAGGTGCCGCTGACGAGGCCTATGCTCAGCTTCAGCTTTAATCCCTGGCTTAACGGGCTTATGCTGCCTAAGCTTGAGCTTGAGCCTGCGGATATTGTGGCATTGCCGTCTACCACTATTGCCGTGGCTGCAGGTGCCATGATGTAAGCGCTTGAATTCCCTCTGCCTGCTGTATTTACTGCGGGGCTGAAACCTATGAGCACAAATGGCGAGCTTGAGTTGATCTTCTGTGAGCTTGTTATAGCCACAGTTATCCTGCTGCTAGGAATTGAGACATTGTAAGGAATGCTGTTTATCACGATTTTAGCATCTGCAACATCAAACCTTACGAGGTTTATTGTGGAGTTTGCGGCTACAGAGGCGTTTGCTATGACCTCTGATGCATTTGTCAGCCCGAGCAGGTTGATTGTGCCGCTGCCTGTTGCGGATACCCATCCCGAACTGCCTGAAGCATTGCCTGCACTGCCCATATGCACCTCGACGGATGAGTATGCGATAAGCAGCTGCTGTGTTCCAGAAGGAACCTTCGGAGGATCGGTAAGCCGGATAGAGAGCGGAATTGCGCCGGAGGCATGGCCTGTGCTGTTGCCGGCGGGGTTTTTTATGTATGAGAAATAAAAAATAGCGAGCAGCGCGATAGCTACTACAAGTATAAGGGCGCCTAGTGCGGTTTTAGCCACAATACCACCTAACTTATTTGTATAATGTGGTTATAAATATGCGCACATTTTGTTCGGATACCGCCTGTTGCAGCCTTAGCTCCATTGCCCGCATAGTATCCCTTTAAACATTAAAAGTGATGAAGTTTTATATTTGTTTATGGATTAGGTTATTGGATGATATTTTGAAAAAGACTTATATTGCAGCTGCAGGATTTGTCGTAGCTGCGATTATTGGAGGCATTCTTACTTTGACTGCGCCAGGCGACATCGTCTCGCTTGTGCCGGCTGCAATACATTATGAGAAAGTGATACAAGTAGTTTTGGCGCTGGTATCCGGATATATAGCACTGAGGCTGCTCGGAAGCTCAATAATCTATTATGGCTATCAGAAGAGGCGCATGGATGAGAGGTCTGTGGCAAGGGTAGTGTCATTATTGGGATATGTAGTACTGCTGATACTAATCCTGTTTATATTCAAGATAAACTTAACAGGCATACTTGTGGGTGCAGGATTCCTTGGTATTGTCGTAGGTATGGCCTCGCAGAGCACCCTCGGCAATTTCTTCGCAGGCATAACTATGATGGCGGCAAAGCCCTTTGCAAGCGGAGACAAGATAACCTTTTCGACATGGCAGTACGGGATGCTGCCGCCCTCATATCCGCACCACGCGATGCTTCCGGGCTATTCGGGGGTTATAGAGAATATAGGGCTCATGCACACAAAGCTGAAACTTGACGACGGTACTTTCATATTCGTGCCCAATGGGATCATCATCCAGGCTGTCATAATAAATTATTCCATATCAAAAGTCAAGGACATTGTAATAAGGGTGGAGCTGGTTAAAAGGGATTTTGATTCATTCAGGAAAGAGATTGAGAAGGGAGTCGCAAGGAACACAAGGCTGAAAAAGATGATGAACGGAGAGATTGAGGTTGTGGTGACAGACATAGGCATAAGCAACTACGCTGTAAAGGTCAAGGCTACTGTGCCTGTGGAGGATGAGGCATACGCCTCTACTGAGCTCATGAACCTGGCGTTACACGCCTCTGAGAGGTTCCAGTCATAAGCTGCGCCCTCTCTTTATTGCGGCGTGCCACCTTGGATTGCAGCGTTGGCACTGCAGGTCTTTTAACCAGCAAAAAAGTTATTATACTTGCATTGAGCATTCTTACTGCCTTTGGCCGCTGGTGATATTTTGAGTGATAGGCTTCTTGTTGAAGAGCTTGCAAAACGGCTCAGTGGGAAGGCCCTTATAGGCGCAGAGCTCACGGATGACGACATAAAAGGCATTGACATAGAGTCGCTCTCTGCACTCGTGGTTTCGTATTTCGACAAGAGCAAGGGCGTTAACCTGCTTGACAAGGCTGTGCTGAAAGCCATAGCAGAGATGCGCAGAGAGGAGAAGACGCCTGTGCAGATAGAGATATCAAAGCCTGTGGGATTCAGGCCTGAAGCCAGAGAGATCGAGCCTGACTTCAAGATATACACTACTGAAAACAGAAGGACAGCTGCAACTGTGGATGACTTCTCGTCATATTTCAGGGACAGGCTGGGCAGGCTGAGAAGGGTCATAGAGAGCGGCAGGGGTCTCTCCTCTGGGCTTGTCTACAGCATAGACAAGCTGAATGGCTATGCGAACGGCAGAGAGGTAACGATAGTGGGCATGGTCTACGACAAGATACTTACAAAAAAGGGCAATATACTCGTTACGCTTGAGGACGAGAGCGGCATAGCCAAGGTTATATTCACAAAGCCCGATGCAGGAAGGGGCACAGGCATAGCAGATGCGTTCGGAATGGCCTCCAGGATAGTGCACGATGAGGTTATAGGCATAAGGGGCAAGATAGCCTCTCCCTTCCTCATAGCAAATTCGGTTGTATGGCCTGAGGTGCCTGTCAGACAGAGGCGGAAGACAGAGGAAAGGGTGGCCATGGCCTTCACATCAGATATACACGTGGGGAGCAAGCTCTTCCAGGAGAGGCAGTTCAGCAGGTTCATAGAGTGGCTTAACGGCAACATAGACAAAAATAAGGAGCTTGCATCAAGGATAAAATACATAGTCATAGCAGGCGACGTGGTTGATGGCATAGGTGTGTATCCGAACCAGGACAAGGACCTCAGCATAAGCGACATATACAAGCAGTACTCTGTGCTTTTCGACTTCCTATACGACATACCCGAATACATACACGTATTTATGCTGCCTGGAAACCACGACGCTGTGCAGAGGGCCGAGCCCCAGCCAAAGCTTGACGCAGGCCTTTTCAAGGAGCTTAGACAGAGCAATATACACCTGCTTCCAAATCCCGCATACATTGAGCTCCACGGCATAGGCATTTTGTCATACCACGGCACATCGCTTGACTCTGTGATACAGGGCATACAGGGCTGCAGCTACTCGAGACCAGAAACAGCTATGCTTGAGGTGCTCAGGAAGAGGCACATATCCCCGATATACGGGGATAATCCGATAATGCCAGGAAAAAGGGATCCGCTTGTTATAGACAGGGTGCCTGATATACTGCATATGGGTCATCTGCACAGGAACGGCTACATGGAATACCACGGCACAGAGCTTATAAACAGCGGGACGTGGCAGGCGAGAACCTCATATCAGGTAAAGCTTGGGCATCTGCCTACGCCTGCAGTACTGCCTGTCTACGATGCTGCAGAGGGCAGCGTATGGCCTGTTGACTTCAACGAGGCTTGAGCATGGATATTGACAGATATTTCGGAATGCTTTCGGAGAACTTCAACAGGGAATACAGCATAGCATCGTACGCAAGGAAGAAGGGCTTTGATCCTAGAGAGAGCGTCGAGATACTGCCCGCGCCTGACCTTGCAAGCAGGGTCGAGGGGCTTATAGGGCTTGAGGGCATAGGCAGGCTGATAAGGAAGAGCATAGGAACGCAGGGGAGGAGCAGGCTTGCATTCGATGTTGCTAAAGAGATATGCACTGACCCGGGGTTTGATGGGTATAGCACGATAGAAAGGATAGCGCTTGCTGTAAGGGTGGGCACGGCTATACTTACTGAAGGCGTGCTGGTGGCCCCTACAGAGGGCATACAGGGCATCGCCTCGTTCAGGAATCCTGACGGCACGGCCTATATAAGCGTGCTCTATGCAGGCCCTATACGCGGCGCAGGGGGCACTGCAGCAGCGCTCTCAGTTGCGCTCGCAGACTTTGCAAGAAGGCTGTTCAACATAGATGCATACAGGCCAACGCAGGAAGAGATAGAGAGGTATGTGGAAGAGGTCGAGCTCTACCATACGAGGTCGGCAAGGCTGCAGTACAGGCCATTCGACGACGACATTAGAACCATAGTTTCGAACTGCCCTGTATGCGTTGACGGTCTTCCTACAGAGACAATAGACGTAAGCGTGCACGGCAACCTGCGAAGGCTCGATTCTAATGGCAAGGAGGTCATGCTTACGAATAGGGTCAGAGGAGGCATGGCCCTGGTCGTATGCGAGGGCATAGCCCAGAAGGCCAAGAAAATGCTCAAAGAGACAAAAAACGTGGGCCTTGACTGGAGCTGGCTCAACAATATAATCAGGGTCGAGATAAAAAAGGCGTCGCAGGAAAGCGATGCCAATGCTGTCTTCCTCGAGGAGCTCGTAGCAGGCAGGCCAATACTCGCATACCCGAGCCATGCTGGCGGCTTCAGACTCAGGTATGGAAGGAGCAGGTTCACAGGCATAGCAGCAAAGGGCTTCAGCCCGTCAACGATGATCATAGCCATGGGCTTCATAGCAACAGGCACGCAGGTCAAGGTGGAATATCCAGGCAAGGGCTGCGTGGCCATGCCTGTTGACTCGATAGAAGGACCGTTTGTTGTGCTCAGAGACGGCACGGCAATGAGGATAAACGATGCCAGGACTGCTATGAGGCTCAGGGAGGACGTGGCTGAGATCATATCATTAGGAGACATATTAGTTACATACGGAGATTTCAAGAAGTCTAATGCGCAGCTCAGGCCTCCTAGCTATGCAGAAGAAGTCTATGATCTGGATTACGAAGCAGCGACAGGAAGGAAGCCCGATGCTGTTAAGGACTTCAGGCAGGTTTATTCTGCATCGCTCGAGTACTCCATACCTATGCATCCTGCCTTCCTTTTCGAGTTCCAGGCAGTAGATGCGCAGGCGCTGAAGGGCCTTGCTGAGGCCGTGGCCCCATGCACAGCAGGCGCAGTCTCTCTCTTCGTGATAGAGGCCCTGGAACTGAAGAACACGCAGGAAATAAAGAGGACGCTTGAGCTCCTCTGCGTGCCGCACAGTATCAAGAACAACAGCATACTCATAGAAAGGGAGTATGCACAGGCGCTTGCGGCTTCGCTGGGCTTTGCCTCGGGCAGCGAGGGCACCATAGGCAGCGCTGAAGTTACGCTTAAAAGATACGAAGGCATAGGAAGCACTTTGGAATTCCTCAATTCTGTTTCGCCTTTCAGGATCATGCGCAGGTCGACATTCATAGGCGCAAGGATAGGAAGGCCTGAGAAGGCAAGGGAGAGGCTGATGAAGCCTGCGCCCCATGTGCTCTTCCCCATAGGCGAATACGGAGGCAAGGAGAGGAACATAGCAAAGGCCGCTATCATAGACTCAAGGCGTTTTAGACAGGAGGTAAGGGTTGAGATCGCAAGATATAGATGCACCAAATGCATGCGCATAATAGGCACGCCGTACTGCTACGACTGCGAAAGCAGGGCAGTTGTAGAGAGAAAATGCAAAAACTGCGGCGCCATACTCAGGGGTGAGAGATGTGAGGTCTGCAATACCGAAGGCATAGCCTACGAGGAGCGTGTAGTGAACCTGCCCAGGATAACTGCAGACAGCATGAAGAGGCTGGGTATAGGCAGGATGCCCAAGGTACTTAAAGGGGTCAAGGGCCTGAGCAACAGGAACAAGAGGTCTGAAATGCTCGAGAAGGGCATACTCCGCGCCCTTAATGAAATATACATATTCAAAGATGGTACAGTGCGCTTCGACGCGACAGATGTGCCCCTGACGCATTTCTATCCCAGGGAATTCAACATAGGCGTTGAAAGGCTAAGAGGCCTCGGCTATACAAAGGACTACATGGGGAATGAGCTTGTGAGCGAAGACCAGCTTGTGGAGCTCAGGCACCAGGACATCATACTAAACAGGAGGGGCATGGATTACTTCCTGAGGGTATCGCACTTCATAGACCAGCTTCTGGAAGGCCTCTACGGCATGGAGCCATTTTACAAGGCCATGACTATAAACGACATGATAGGAAAAATGGTCATAACGCTCTCGCCCCACACCTCATGCGGCGTGCTCAACAGGATAATCGGCTACACCGATGCAAGCGTGGGCTTCGCCCATCCCTATACCATATCAGCAAGAAGGAGGAACTGCGACGGAGACGAGGACACGGCGATGCTTCTTCTCGATGCCCTTATAAACTTCTCAAGGGAGTTCATGCCAGGCAGCATAGGAGGCAGCATGGATACGCCCCTCATCCTGACCCTGAACGTTATGCCTGAAGAGGTGGATGATGAGGTGCATGCGATGGAGACTGTTGAGAGGTACACCTCGGAATTCTACGAAAAGGCCTCAGGCTACGCATATCCGTCAGAGGCCGGTGTAGAGGTGGTGGAGGACAGGCTGGGCAAGGAGAGCATATTCAATAACATCATGTTCTCTCATGCCGCTTCTGCAGATGCAATAGCTGATGCGCCGAGGAGAAGCAGGTATACTGAGCTCAAAAGCATGCAGGAGAAGGTCGATGCCGAGTTTATGCTTATGGACATGATCTATGCTATAAACAAGAGCGATGCAGCAAGGAAGCTTATACTCAGCCACTTCATACCTGACATAATAGGCAACCTCCATTCGTTCTCAAGGCAGTCCTTCAGGTGCGCCTCGTGCAACGCCAAGTACAGGAGGGTGCCGCTTGCAGGCAGATGCGCAAAGGACAACGGCAGGCTTCTTCTTACCATATCGAAGGGCAGCATAGAGAAATATCTTGAGATGGCCATAGCCCTTGCCGAGAGGTATAAGCTGGACCCGTACATAAGGCAGAGGCTTGACCTGATAAAGGAGGAGATAAGCGGCTTCTTCGAAGAGACTGCAAGCCTGAATGCGACATCAGGCCAGTTCAACCTAGCGAGGTATATGTAGTGCAGGAAGCACAGCGGATGCTGCGCCTCCTGGAGCTTTTATTCACCTGGAGATATATGCCGCTATGAACATTGCCGCACCAACCGCTTCCAGTGCTATAACCTCAGGTAATGCGGCATTGCCTGCGGCAAGATAGGCTATGAAGCTTGTAAACCAGGAAATCACAAGACATACCAACCCCAAGGAAATATCTGCCGCAGCCTTTCATAAAATCATCTGAAACTATACATTCGACGGATTTGATGTTTTCGCGTGGTGGTAGTGAATCCGGATTCATAAAGGGCAATTGGTTCTCGCAGCCGCATCCGGACATCAGATTTCATACCCCAAGCAGGATATTTTATACATGCAAAGGCTATTGTTCGAGGGGTATTGGATGCATCACTGGTTCTAGGGCTTATGGGCCAGTTAGCCCTTAGGCGTTCGCAGAGTTCGAGTTCATGCATTCGCTTTCCGAACGTTGGCGCTCTATCCGGTTATCGGCTTTGAAATAGCTGTATCTCCGCAGTATAAAGCAGGTAGGGTTTGCAAAGAAAAAGACATGAAAAGAAAGACATGAAAAAGGAAGAGGAAAGGAAGAAATGGAAAAACGGAAAGACATGAAAAGAAAGACATGAAAAAGGAAGAGGAAAGGAAGAAATGGAAAAACGGAAAGACATGAA
>JAJYIA010000042.1 GCA_021796295.1 Microcaldota archaeon | reverse complement strand
GGAAAGCTTTTCACGAGTTCTATGAATACGTCTTTTCCGCCCCACCATTTTGCCTTTTCCTCGAGGCCTCCTTCTTCCTTAGGGCTGTAGCCTGCTATCGGCGGATATCTCTCCACGAGTTCTATGAATACGTCTTTTCCGCCCCACCATTTTGCCCTAGCCTCGAGGCCTGATGCGCCGACTGCGAGTATATTTGGATATTCGTTTAATACATTTCTAAGGTCTACGCCGCTAAGGCCAAATTCAGTCAGCTTTACAATTGTACCTACTACCTGCTCAGCAGAAGGTCTGATATATTTAAGTTTCAATCCCAATCCTTCCAGTATGCTTCCTATGACGTTATGCTTTGCAACTCCTGATAGATCTGCTTCATTATCTGTCCTCCTCGCAAGATCTGCAAGTATTCTGTTATCTGCAGGAACGTCTCCCCTAAGCGCGTTCATAAGCGCAGTCTTGAGTTCAGCAGAGGCAGAAGTTCTGCCTGCTTCTCTTTCTTTATTTATGATTGTATCCATAACTCGAACCTAGATAAGATAGATGAGAATATACGTCATATAAAAAGGTACGGGATTCAGGCTTCTGGCATTTTCTTGGAAATGATGATAAAAGCCAGCATATGCACCGATATGCGGTGTTTGGCGAAGCTGGGTTAAAAAAGCCAGGGCTTTTTAGGGTCATAGGCATAGGGCTTCTCCAGCAGGCTTTGCATGCATAAGAATTCTTCAGCCATTCATAGCCTTACCCGACTTTGCTCATGAAGTCTGCCCATAAACTTACTTTGTGAGCAAAAATGACTTTATGTGCAAGGCTGCCTTACCCGGAGGCTTTTGCAAAGAAGGCAGGTTCAGAAACAAGTCCCAGACTTCAGTACCAGCCACGAACCTTCATCGCCTTCGCGACCCTCTCCACTGCAACGATGTATGCAGCAGTTCTTGGGCTTATCTTCTTCCTCATGGCGCTGTATTTCTGCTGCATCGACATTACGTCAATGAAGGACTTCGTTATGATGCTGTCAAGGCGCTTGTAAACGTCTTCCTCGCTCCAGTAGTAATTGCCTGTGTTCTGCACCCATTCAAAGTAGGAAACAATGACTCCTCCTGCATTGACAAGGAAGTCAGGCAGGTCAAGTATGCCTTTTTCGAAGAGGATCTTGTCGGCATCAGGAGTCACAGGGCCATTAGCAAGTTCAAGGACGATCTTGGCCTTGACATTATCAGCATTGGATTTCGTAATCTGGTTCTCTATCGCAGCAGGTATCAGTATGTCGACATCTTCTGTGAGAAGCTCCTTGTTGCTTATCTTCTCTCCTTTTTCATAGGCCGTTATGCTGCCATTCTTCTTTGTCCTGACAAGCTTCTCATAATCAAGGCCCTCACCGGAATAGACGCCACCTATTGAATCGCTCACTGCAACGATCTTGGAGCCGAAGAGCTTCTTCACAAGCTCGAATGCGAAGTTGCCTGCATTGCCGAACCCTTGTATAGCAACGGTTGCGTTCCTGAGGTCTATGTCTAGCTCCTTTGCAGACTCCCTAAGCACATACATGCCGCCCATGGCAGTGGAATCGAAACGGCCTTCTGAGCCCCATATGTCAAGGGGCTTGCCTGTTATCACGCCGAACTCATCATGGCCTACAAGCCTGCTGTATTCATCCATCATCCAGGCCATGATCTGGGGATTTGTATATACATCAGGGGCTGGTATGTCTGTCTTGGGCCCTATAAAACGGCCCAGCGCACGTATATAGCCGCGTGAAAGTATCTCAAGAGTCGTGTCATTCAGCTCCTTCGGATTGCAGATTACTCCGCCCTTGGCCCCGCCGTAGGGTATATTTGCAAGTGCCGTCTTCCACGTCATCCACGCCGCGAGGGCTTTTACAGTGTCAAGGCTCTCCTTCGGATGGTACCTTATGCCGCCCTTGCCAGGACCCCTCGCATCGTTGTACTGGACTCTGAAGCCTGTAAACACCTCGGCGCTGCCATTGGTCTTTACAGGTATGTTGACTATAAGCGTTCTTACAGGCTCCCTCAAGATCTTGTGCGCCACCCTGTCCAGCTTCATGATCTCTGCGGCATTATCCAGCTGCTGCTGGCTTATCTTGAATGGGTTTAGCTCTTCGGGCATTTTATCACTTCGAAAAGCACAATCATGTGCTTTCGTATATGTTTGCGCAGAGGTCCTCTATCTCCTTCTGTATATGGGCAGAGTTCCTGCCATCAAGTATGCTTTTTATAACCGCTGAGTTGAGGCCCTTCTCGCTTATCATGGACTTGAGTTCAGCCACGCCCTTGGAATACTTTTTGTTAAGATATTTGCTGACTGCGACCTGCACTACACCCAGCTTCTTCGCGATGTCGTCCTGCGTATAGCTGTATTTCGTGTTCATTGTTTCGGCTATCGATGCCCTCACTGCAGGAAGGATGAGCTTTGCTATCTTACCGCATGCTTCTTCCATATAAATGGCCTTTAGAGATATAGATTTGAAAAAGTATTTATATATGCGTATCAAAGGCCGATTTTGGCTCTTCTTATTGAGAAGTATTATTGCAATTGTACCGGGTCATAGGCCTGCAAAGACCGCGGCAATAACAGATGCGAGAAGGAGTATTGCGGTAGAGGCGTTGTAGAGTATGAAACGCCCTGCAATCCTTCCAGGGTTTCTTGAGTCTACGCCGTGGTGCTCAAGCAGAAGTAGGAGAGCAGCGATGAGCGACGCAATAGCCACAGCGTATGAATGCGTGGATATGCCGAAAAGGATAATGAGAAGAGAGGCAAAGGAATGGGCATAGAGTGAGTAGCGCAGTGACCTGTCCGCACCGTAGAATGCAGGGTATGTTCGCAATCCATGGGCCTTGTCGAAAGCCATATATGCGATGGAATAGGCCATGTCGAAGCCTGCGCCTACGAAGAGTATGCTGAAAAGAAGAAGGTAGGGCTGCACAGTAGTCGGAAAGAGGCCGGCGTTGCCTATGTAGCCTCCGAAAACGCCGAGGCCCATCATGAGGCCTATGAGGAAGTGGCGCTGCTTTGTCTTCCTTTTTGAGACAGGGTCAATCACAAAGAGAAGAAGAACAAGAGGCGAGAGCATGAAGGCGAGGCTGTTTAGAAGGTAGGCAGAGAAAATGAAGACGAGTGCAGAGGCGAGAAACGCAATGAGTATAAGGCCTTTCGAAAGAGATAGGCTCTGCATATGCCTCTTCCCCTTATTCAGAAGGTCATACTCTCTGCCTACATACCTATTCATCAGCATTGCGGAGAACCTTGCGGAGAAGAAGGCTATGGTTATGAGAAGAAAGACTCTTGCCTCAGGCACTCCTGCGAGGAGCATGCCTATGTATACGAATGAGAGGTCGAAGATCGTGTGCTGGAAGACAAGGAGCTCTTGTAGGACCCTCAGTGTTTCATGCGCACCCATAGCTTATTCACCTTGTCCATTACGGCCTTTGGCATAGTAATGGTATCGGGCCATTCCCTGGGAAAGCCCTCGTCGCGCCGCTTCTTCGTCGCATCGATAAGAAGCTTGGAGCCGTATGAGGTAATGGCCGACATATGGTCAAGCGAGTCTGAGGTCGCATGCCTTATGACCTCGATGTCATGCTCGGGCTCGACCCTTGTTGAGAGGGCCCAGAGAACCTGGCCCGTATCCTTAAGATCGATGTCGTCATCGAAGACCATTACGATCTTTGTAAAGGAGAGCTGGCCAAGGCCGAGCACTGAGAACATAGCCTTCTTGGCCTCCCCTGGAAACCTCTTCTTTATAGAGACAAGGCAGAGGCTGTTGAAAAGGCCCTCAGGAGGCAGGTATATGTCACGTATGCTGCTGTTCAGCGATTTTATGAAGGGCTTGAGGTAGTCCAGTATGAACATGCCTATGACTGCGTCCTCATGCCAGGGCTTTCCGACAACACTCGAGGCATAGACGGCCCCAGGCCTCATATATATCTCATCTATGTGGAAGACATGGTAGGACTCAGGCAGGGAGTAATAGCCAGTATGGTCTCCGAAAGGCCCCTCAACCCTTTTCTCATTAGGGTCCACATAGCCGTTAAGTATGAATTCAGAATTGGCAGGCACAGGCGGGTATTTGCCGTTCTCCATAAGAAGGCTTCTGCCGCCGCGTAGTATGCCGGAGAATGAGAATTCGTTCAGATTAGGCGGCAGAGGCATTATTCCTGAAAGCATGTTGTAAGGGTCTGAACCTATGGCTGCGCTGACATTAAGCATTGTGCCCTTTTCAAGCGCCTCGTCTGCATGTATGGCGCCGCCCTTCTGGCTCTGCCAGTGCATGCCGGTTGTATTTGAATCGTAGACCTGCAGGCGGTATACGCCGACATTTATCTGGCTTCCCTGGGGGCTTCTGCTCACCACAAGCGGAAAGGTTATGTATCTGCCGGCATCCCCGGGCCACACCTTCGGGATAGGCAATTCATCGAGGCTGCTGAGCCTTACATAATCATGCCTTCTGCCTCTAACCTTGGGCTTCGAGTCGAGGAGCATCTTAGCGGCACCCAGAAGCCTGATGTCGAATTTACCAGATATCGCTCCTGCAAGAAGGGCGTCAAAATCACTGCCTTTGAAGAGCTCGTGAAGCGTTTCAGCATGGCCGAAGAGGTTTGTGGCAACAGGTATGTCATAGCCCTTGACAGCATCAAAAAGAAGGCTTTTGCTTGCGTACCTTGAATGCCTGTTTGCAAGATCGGTAAACGCGGTTATCTCAAGCTCAGGACTTACAGGGCTCTTTACACGGAGAAGGCGCTTCCTCTTTTCAAGCCATGAGAGGAATTCGTGCAGGTCACGTATCATAGAGTGTACCTATTGCTCGTCGAGTATGCCGAGAGAGTCCTTGAGGCTGTTGAAAAGGCCCTTTCTGCGCGCCTTGGGCATATGCTCAGTCTCGGCCACGGCCTTCTCCGCATGCCTTGGCTCCTTTGCAGGCTTCTCCTCCTTTTCAGGTTTCTTCTCCTCGGGCCTTGCCGCCTTCTCCTTATGCGCGGCCTTCTGAAGCTTTGCCTCTGCATCCGCTCCGCCTTCCACGCTCCTGAGCCTTTCAATAATGGGCGCGTAGGAATGAAGATACCCGCTTAATATAAGCACATTGGCAGAATCTGCAAACGCCTTCTTTATATCATCGTCAGAAGAGCAAGAGGCGGCATTGACAGCATCATACTTGTTGAACTGCATGCCAGCAGCAACAGGATCATCAGGCACTGCTATCACAAGCCCATAGCCGTTCTTCACCGCCTCATTTACGCTTTTGCCCATTCCGTTTACATCGCTGCCTACCTCTTTTGCAACAACGCTGCACACCTGCCCGAGCATGTCTACGAGCCTGTCTATGCTGCCCGGAACATTGCTTATCAGAAAGACCCTCAATCCAACACCAGAAAGAGTCTATGCTGAGAAAATATATAGCCTTAACGCACAAAAGGTTTGAGGATTATTATAAAACCTTGGGACGTGGATTGTACAATAATAAGCCTCAGCGAAAGAGCATCGTAATAATCAAGAACATGAAAATAAAGGAAATGAAGGAACAAAGAAACAATAGGAGGAGATGATAAAAAGGATAAGATGAAATGCAGGAATGAGAAACAAAAATGAGAAAAAACAAAAATGAGAAAAAAACAAAGAGGAAGGGCAGAAAGGGGGAAATAGAGGCAATAAGGATAGAGGCATAAACACGGCAATAAACGAACATTTCAGCATTAAATATTCGCTCAATTCCCTCTCCTGAGGCGCAGGCGGTGAATATCCCCGACGAAAAAAAGATATTCGCTGGTAGATAGAGAGAGAAATAGATGCGAATATCAGTGCCCAGTTTTTCCGCTTTTTGACGAACACTGAAGAAGCAGGCTTTCAGACCATTTTTCTGCCCATTTCACGCACATTTTTTAATGCCATGTGGCATGCGCATCCTCTAATGCCTCTTCATGCGCAGGTAGAGATATATGGCAAGGAGGATAAGCAGCGCAATCGGCAGGAGAAGCAAAGGGTTTATGCCTTTTACCGTCGTATGCTGCAGCACTGTACTGGTAGGAGCCATATACTCGAATATGCCTATCTCATACCTGTCGGGTACATTGAAGAGAAGCTGGCATGTGCCGCTTATGTCCATAACCGGACTTATCATAATCCATCTCCTGTTTTCAAGATAGAACGGATCTACGTATGCAGGATTTATGCTGCACGGATACCGCACCTTGACGCCTATACTCAGATTCACAAGAGAGGTCGCATTGAGGTAGAAGGCGGAGAGCACTGTAAAGTTTTCAGGAGGCGCTACGCCGCTTGCATTTACAGATTCAAAGAAAATATTGGCTGAGCTCTCAAACCTTGAAAGCGTCTTTATTGTAACACTTACATTGCCGTTCTCGAAAGAGGCATTGCCCGGACGTGATGACGAAACATTCAACGATACATTTTCTGCTGCGCTCTGCGGCACTGTGGTTGTTTGGGTAATGGTAGATGAAGTAGAAGAGGCGGTTGAGGTTGTAGATGTAGTGGAGGTGGTAGAGGTGGTGGTTGTAGTGGCAACCGCCT
>JAJYIA010000004.1 GCA_021796295.1 Microcaldota archaeon | reverse complement strand
TTTCATCTCTCTTCGTTCTTCCTTACTTTCGTCTCTCTTCCTTTTTCATGTCTTTCTTTTCATCTCTCTTCGTTCTTCCTTACTTTCGTCTCTCTTCCTTTTTCATGTCTTTCTTTTCATCTCTTTCCGTTCTTCTTCCCTATCATTTTCTATTTGCCTTTTGCATCTTTGCTTTTTTCCTCTTTCATACCGCCCTGCAGGCTGCGCTGTTTCGTTCTACTGCCTTCTGCCTGCGCCCTTGCTATGCTGCCCCGGTAGGCTATGGCTGCCTTGGAATATAGGCATGCAACGAACTTGTAACTCAGGCTTTTAAATGATGTCCTTTCCTATAATAATTGATTGCGTGAACCTTATCATGAAGAATGCCCGCGCTGCACCACTTGAGATGCATGCACCACTTGAGATGCACAATGTAGTATGCATATTCCCGCAGGCCAAGCGTGAAGACGGCTCGGTTGCGCACGTAGTTACGCGCAGGCACCGCAGCGAGCACTACTACAGGGGCAAGTTCAACCATGTGCTTGAACATATAAATGAGGGCGAGAATGCTATAGATGCGGCTAGGCGTGGCATACTCGAAGAGCTCGGCCTTGCCGAGAGGCATTACACGCTGCGCGAGCTAGGAGCTTCCTATTTCGAAGACCAGAAGACAGGGCTAGGCGTGCATATAAGGGCCGTATATGTTATGGTTATGGATGTAGGTGTCTTCTCTCTTATACGCGAAAGCGGCGAAGCCGTCAGAGGCAGCAAGAAGCTTGTCAGCGTAAGCCAGATGAAAAATATGCTTAGAAACAAGGAGTTCACTCCCGTTGACGAGCACATACTCTCTGAGTTCGCAGGCATACGCAGGATCTGAAAATGCATATCTGATTTTTATGCGCAATCTTGTCATTGTAAAGATAGGCGGCAGCGTAATCACTGATATAAAAAAGCAGGATACCCCTGACATGGATTCTATCTCTAGGCTTTCTGCTGAGATAAAAAAGATAAAGGAGAAGAGGCCATTGATCCTTGGCCACGGCAGCGGCTCTTTTGCGCATATACCTGCCAAGCGCTACGGCGTAGGCCGCGGCCTTATAAACAAGGGCAGCGCATTCGGCGCTTCGCTGACGCAGGATGCAGCGGCAAGGCTCCACCGCATACTTATGCATGAGCTTCTTAGGAAAGGCGCAAACCCCGTCTCATTTCCGCCTTCAGGCGGAGCTGTGAGCAGAAACGGCATTATAAGCTCATGGGATCTCAAGCCCATCATGCTTGCTCTGAGGCACGGCTTCCTTCCAGTTGTGCACGGCGATGTCACAATGGACTCGGGGCAGGGCGTTGCCATAGTGTCCACAGAAGAAGCGCTCAGGTATGTTGCATTGAGGCTGAAGCCCGCGCTTACTGTAATGGGCACTGATGTCGACGGCGTATATGTGGGCTATTCTGGTGCGGTCAGCGGCAGGCTGATAAGGCATATAGACCGCCACAACATCAGCGAGGCTCTTGGGCAGGCCTCAGATTCCCATAAAATAGATGTCACAGGGGGCATGGCCCTGAAGCTTAAGGCCCTTTATTCAATAGCCACGAAGACGCATTCTTCATGCATGATACTCAATGCAAAGGTTCCTGGCAGGCTTTACAGGGCTGCGCTCGGCATGGATGTGCCCTGCACAGCCATACGCTTCTAGCTGCGTCTATCTTCCTTTTTTGCTGTGAAAAGTCCATATAATCTGTCAGCCGCTATCTTTGTCGGGTTTATTATGTTGTCTATGCCTAAATCCGATAGATGCGCCTCTATCTCAAGCGTCGGTGCAACCACCGAGAGCCTTACGCCCTTCGCAAGCTTCTTCACCACAAGCACCACATACACGGCCTTTGAGCTGTCCCTGAGGTCTATCACTATCTCGCTTGCGCGCTCGAGCCCGAACCTCGCCATGTCATCACGCAGCGTATAATCAGCAACATACGCAAGGTAGCCGCGGTTCCTTAGCTGGTCTGCGACGCTCTTGTCTACTGTCACGACTATGAAGCGCCTTCTCGCTGCATTCAGCTTTTCGGCCAGAAGCGCATTCGCAGTGTCGTAGCCTATGAGCACTATATGCCTCTTGAAAAACCTCCTCTCTGTGCCTGCAAGGCCGCCTGAAAGCCTCTCTATTCTGGAACTCAAAAAATCACCTGACAAAACAGTAATCGCGCTGAGGAAGATACTCAGGCCCGATATTATCAGTATCATGACGAAAATCCTCGCTGTGTCTGTCACTGGATATATGTCGCCGTAGCCTACTGTCGAGAGCGTCACTATGGTAAAATAGAGGGCGCTTATCGGGGACGAGATCTTTTCGCTGAATGCGCCCCTGCTTCCTAGCATATATGTGCCTGCTGTGCCGAAAAGCACCACAATGACCATTGCAGCAAGGTAAGCGAGAAACCTGAACCTCATACTCATATACTGCACCCGCTGCACTGCTTATATCGCAAGGCCTTCCTCCAATGCCTGCATTTTCCTCACTGCCGCGCTCAGCTGTTGCTGCTCTGCATAAGCCCTGTCACGCTTCCCGCAAGCGCAAGAACGAAGCCTATCACGAGGCCTCCGCTGCCCACCACGCTTACAGCTGACGCCACAAGGGCTATTATTGCCCATGTCATCAGCCTGTTCGCGTCCCTGGTGCGCATTATAATCGCAGATATGATGACTATTATGCCGCAGATGATCCCAACAAGGCCTATGGCTGCGCTCCAGCCTATGGATAAGTACTGTATGCCTCCCATCATCATGCCTGTGAAGGGCAGCACAACAGTGAGCATTTCCATGACAAACCCTCCTATCAGAATCAGCACTCCACCCGCCAAGACCAGCGCAAAAGCTGTGTTCGGCATCTCCTTCAGAAGCCTCTTTTTGGCCATTTAACCACGATTATAATGAAATATAAAAGTATATAAAGTGAAGCGTGCCTATAATCAAGATGTGGATGCATGCGGTTGTCAATAAAAATAATAATGTACATAATTGCGATAGTGTTCATCTTCACATTCGGTGCAACAGGCACGTACATATTAGGGCACTACGGCAACGGCTTCAACATAAAGATAAAGGGCCCGATAGACGCGGCATACTTCACTGTCATTACACTCTCAACAGTCGGATATGGCGACATAGTCCCGGTCACGGGCACTGCAAAGCTCTTTGTTATGGCCCTTATCATAGGCGGGCTCGGCATTTTTCTTAGCGCAGTGACAGTGGTAGGTGGTGATTTTGTGAATTCTAGAATAGAAAAATTTTCAGGTGGGATAACGAACCTTGAGCGCCGCTTCCTCAGGAACCATATTGTTCTTGTAGGCACCGATACTGTCAACATCAGGCTTGCAGAGAAGCTCAAGGAGAAGCGCGTCAGGTTTATAATACTTACAGCTGACAAGGCTACGCTTGAAACGCTCAGGAGCAGCGGCTACAGGGCCTATTTCGCAGACGAGACCGATGAAAACACCATGAAAAAGTTCGAGCTCGGGAGGGCCAAGTCCATAATCATAGACATGCGCGACAAGTCACGCATGATATACGCGCTGCTTGTCATAAGGAACCTTGCAAGGGACTCCCGCGTTGTGACTGTAGCGCACAACCGCGAAGAAGAGAGGAACGTGAGGAACCTGAGCGCAGGCATAGGCATAATAAACCCGCCCAGCATTGCTTCTGACATACTCTCCAAAAGGATCATGGAGCTCTAATCAGTGTGTAAAATCTGATGATGCTGTGCGCGCAGTTCTGCTCAGGATAAACGAGAAGTATGTTGCAAGGGAAAAGATAGTCATGGCAGCCAAGGCTGTAAGGCGCGGCTCGCTTGTTGTCTTTCCCACAGAAACAGTATACGGCATAGGCTCCAACGCACTCTCCGAAGAGGCCTGCCTGCGCATCTTTGCAGCAAAGGGCCGACATAAGAAGAATCCTCTCATAGTGCATGTAAACAATATGCAAATGGCAGATGCTGTAGCGCATATACCTGCAGAGTACAGGGGTATACTCAAAAAGATATGGCCCGCGCCCCTCACTGTGGTTGCAAAGTCGCGCGGCATTGTTGCCATGTGCGCAACAGCAGGTCTTGACACAGTTGCAGTAAGGATGCCCATGCATAAGGTGGCCCTTGCGCTTATAGGGGCAAGCGGAGTGCCCATAGCAGCACCCAGCGCAAACCTCTCAGGAAGGCCTTCAGCAACTGATGCCGCGCATGCCGCGCAGTATTTCGGAAATGCTGCAGATTTCATAATAGATTCGGGAGAGACGCGCTTCGGCCTTGAATCTACAGTTCTTGATCTGCGCACCTTCACAATACTAAGGCCTGGCGCATTCACGCCTGAGGACATACTGCACTGGTTCGGGAAAAGGCCCAGCACAGCATCCAAGTCCTCCTCTGCCGGAGCCAGAAGCCCGGGCATGCTCTTCAGGCATTACTCGCCAAGGACACAGCTCTTCCTCTTTGCAGGAAGGCCTGCGCTTCTTCCACGCATAATCCGCAGTGATAAAAAGCTTGCATTCATAGGTTCTGACGAGACCTCGCTTCTTCTGAAGGCATCAGGCGTGCGCACCCTTGCGCTTGGCAGCAGGCATAACCCCATTGAATTGGCAAGGAATCTCTTCAAGGCGCTGATAGAAGTAGACTCTTTGCATGCTGATTTCGCAATAGCCGAGTCCTTTCCTGAGAAGGGCATAGGCATAGCCATAATGGACAGGCTCAGGAGGGCATCAGAAAACCGCGTCTTCTCAAACTCCAAAGGCCTGCATACTCTCATGAGCCGCGCCTCACTGCGCGCAGGCCATGGCAGGTCAGCTCCTTCCGTGCGCTGAAAGGAATGCAAGAGACCTGCCTATTACTATCTTCGGCGCTGAGGGCCTTGTTGCGTGTATAATCCTGAGAATGTCCTGGTTGTGTATTTCGTTGTCGCTTCCTGTGTCTATCGCCTTCTCAACACTTTCCATCTTCGCCTGCCTGCATATGTTTGCTATATCCGCGCCTGTGTACCCGTCGGTGATTTCTGCAAGCTCCTTGGCATCGATGTCTTTGGAAACCTGCGCACCTCCGAGGTTAAGCTCAAATATCTTCTTCCTTGCAGAGGCGTCAGGCGGCCCTGCATATACGAGCTTGTCAAACCTGCCGGGCCTTATCACCGCAGGATCAAGCGCATCAGGCCTGTTAGTCGAGCCCACAACCACGACACCTGATTCGCTGCTTATGGCATCAAATTCCCTAAAAAACTCTCCTGTAAGCATTCCGCCCTCTTCAGAGCCTTTCTCCCTGTCCGGCAGGAGCGAGTCTATCTCGTCTATGAGTATTACTGAAGGCGAGTTCTCCCTTGCCCTCTCGAATATCTCCTTCATAGACTCAACGGCTTTGCCCTGCGCCTCCCTGCTCAGGCCGCTGCCCTCTACCCTGAATACGCTTATGCCTTTCAAGCTTTCTGAGAATGCATTCATGAGCATGCTCTTGCCTGTGCCAGGCGGCCCGAAAAGAAGAACGCCCTTTATCTCCTTCACACCGTACTTCTCTGCAAGCTCATGGTGCTTAAGCGGCACCTCTACGGCCTCGTAGAACGCCTTCTTGGCATCGTCGAGCCCTGCCACATCGTCAAGCCCCGGCGCCATCTTCTCTTCTGCGAGCGCTTCGGGGTGCAGCCTTCTCCCGTAATCCACCTTGAATTTCTCATAAGCCTCAAGCTGCGCAAGCGATGTGGAGGGCTTTATGGCATGTATCATGTCTATTATGTCCTCTGTCTCTATCTTAAGGGCCTCTGACTGCTCTATCGCGCGCTCGGCAACCTGCCTTGCAGCCTCTGCGCACGCGTTCTCTATGTCGGCTCCGGAGAACCTCTTTGTCGCGCCTGCAAGCACTTCATAATCAATGTCCGAGGCGAAGGGGTACCTCTTTGAATAATGCCTGAATATGCTCAGCCTTCCGTTGTGGTCCGGGAGCGGCATGTATATTATCTTGTCAAACCTGCCGGGCCTGAGTATGCCAGGGTCAAGCAGCTGAGGCACGTTTGTAGAGCCCACCACAACAACCCCTTCCATCTTCTGGAAGCCGTCCATCTCTGAAAGCAGCGTTGTAATGAGCTGTCTGCCGATATCGCCTGCCTGCGACTCCCTCTTTCCGGCTATCTCGTCTATTTCGTCGAAGAAGAGAACGCTTGGCCTGCTTTTTGCAGACGCCTCGAAGACCCTCGAGAGGGCCTGCGCGCTCTCCCCTGAGCGCGGCGAGAGTATGTCAGAAGCCTTCACATAGAAGAAGTGGGCATGCAGCTCGTTCGAGACTGCGCGCATAAGAAGGGTCTTGCCTGTGCCCGGCGGCCCGAAAAGCAGAATGCCCTTCGCCGGCTTTATGCCATATGCCCCTGAGAGCTCCCTGTGCTCTATTGGCGCAAGGACAGCCTCGCGCACCTCCCTCTTCGTCTCATCGTAATTGCCTATATCGTCAAAGCTCTCCCTTGCGCCCAGGGCTATATCCTCAAAGGAATCGCCGAGCCTGCCTATGAAATCCTCCTTCATAACCTCAAGAGACCTCACTATTTTAACGTCGTTGAACTCAAGCATGAAGATAAGCGCTGGAGCCACAATGAAGCCCGTGAGTATCCTCCAGTCGAACGTTGTCCTTTCCGCATATGAGAGCACGGCATAGGCCACGAAGAGAAGCACTTCAGCGCTGCTGCTCTCGAAACCCTTCAGAAAAGACCTGCTTCTCATGGCATAGCTGCTTATGCTGAATACGAGCAGCAGCCATACTGCCGCCTGTATGAGGACAAGAGCCGCGTTTGAAGCCACGGCTATGCCCGCTAAGAAGATCCCGTCGAATATATGGCCTGCAACTGCAAAGCTGAACATGCTTCCTATGGCTCCGCCGAAGCCCGAGGCAAAGCCGTTAAGTCCCGGCGCAGTCTTTGACGGTTCAAGATACTGAAGCGCGCCGCTCTTTCCAGCCGAGTCCAGGAACGCCTTCATGTTATATACAAGCGGGGCTGTATTCTGTATGCCTGTAAGCCCAGCGAGCATCGAAACGAGAATCACTATGGCAACTGCCGCAACAGCGCTGCGTTTCAGGCCTATGTAAAGCGTGCCCAGTATAAGCAGCGGAACCTCGAGGAAATAGCCGAGGTATGAAAAGGGAAGCACAGCCATTGCGTATACGAATGTTATTGTCCTGTAGTGCCTGTATCCGAATATGAGAGATACGCTAACTAAGACTGAAAAGAGCCATGCGAGAAGCGGGGCCTGATATGCATACATAGGCAGCGTTATGAAGAGAAGGGCCATAAGCCCTATAAGGGGATGCAGCCTCGCAAGCGCAAACGTGATGATAAGCAGCGGTATAAGCACAATTACCGGATAGAGCGGAAACGCAATCGCTACGCTGACCATCGCAAATACCGAGAGCAGCGAGTCAGGAAAGTTCCCGTGGCTTACAAACTCCCTAAGCATGTCCTTAAGCCAGTAGAGCGAGAGCGGTATTGCTATATGCTCCCTATGCTGCGCATGTCCGCTGCCCTTTGCAGCTGCTTGATTTGCTGGCATATTGTAATAAAATATAAGAAGGTATAAAATACCTAGTATACAAAATCAATATACCCGTTGTAGCTCAATGGCAGAGCGGCCGGCTGTAGTCTGAATCCTTCTTTAAAACGTTCAAGAAGAAACCGGCAGGTTGGGTGTTCAAATCACCCCAACGGGATGTAGGAAACATCATGCTCATGAATGCATCAGGGCTTGCGCTCAGAGGCAGGCAGCGAAGTGTTGAAACGGAATGCAGTGACCCATGCAGAAGACGTTAGCCAATCCGCGGAGCAGATGCCTGGCTTTAGAACCTTCGGCTTTCAAACCGTAATCGCACCCAGACCCGCTTCGGATTTGTCGCCGGAATCCCTGCTTGGAAAAGTCTTGGACTCAGCGGGAATCGCACCCGCGACCTTGCCGTTGCGAACGGGTGCGAAGACCCTAGCTTTCTCGTCTAGCTTTTGTTTCATTCAAGCACCGTAGATTTTTTTCGTTAAATGCGAACATCTGTGCTTCGCACACAGATCATACTGCATTTAGAAATATAAACGGATACGGTGCGAATACCAGCTATAGCCGCACCCAGTGTTTTCGATTAACCTTTCCAAAAAGGTTACGCACCCAGACTTTTTGGTAAAGCTTTTCGTAAAAAGGTTTTGCAACTAGGTAATCCGTAACCCTAGCCACGACAGCTCGTGCGTTGCCAACGCAACTTACGAGGTCTACCGCTCCAACGAGCTGCAATGCCCAACTGGCAGTTTTTCCTAAAATTTCTTACTATATTCAGTTATGCCTTTTCTGCAAGTTCAGTTAAATCCTCTATAAACTTATCAAGCATCTTTACTTTGCTGCTTTCTTCAACCTTAGTTTCGCTTAGTATGTAACTACCATCAGTATCTATCTCTACGATTGCTCTACCTTTCTTCGCAGGTTTTCTTTGAGTTAGTGTTCCATCTTCATCGGGTGTTACGAAAAATACCTTGATGTGCTTAGTTGCGCTATCACTCGCTAATTTTATTTTCCAATAGCCTGTCTGTGCGATTCTTTCTCTGAGTGTAACTTTGCTTGATAATACAGCTATTATTTTCCGCGTTTTTGGTTTGTAAATTATCATATCTACGTCAGGTAAATGGTATCCAAATTCCCCATAATTAACAAGCAGATTTCTTTTGACAATATTTAGTTCCTCTGATAAGTTGTCGTTATTCGTCCTTTCCAGCGCGTTTCCGTTTATTATTTTAAGTCCTATACTTTTAACTTCCTCCTCGATTATGTGCATAATGAGTTTTTCCAGATTCTTTCCCTTAAACGCTCTCCACGATTGTTCGTGATCCGGAGTTCTTCCTTCGCTTTCGGCGCGTTTCGCTGTAACGCTGTTTATGAAGTCTTTTCTATGAATTTCCTTAGCTTTCTTTAGCATCTCCGATACATGCCTATAAGTTTCCTTGCCATATTTACCTTTCATTTCGTCATATAAACTGATTAGGTCTTCGCTATTCATCCCTCATTCACCTATCGTAGCGCGTCCATGCCACCTTATCGCCATTTGTCGGTTGTCCACCTGAAGTGGTTAATGGTTTTCTCATTATGAATAAATATTTGAAACCTCTAAGATAAAAATTCCATTTTACCGCGCGATAGTGCCATACTCCCGTATTAGACGATTGATTGCGTCTAGTTACACAAACAATATCAACAGTTTCAAAATATTTCGACAATCCCGCCCAAATTTTAAATCCAACAGGTGTAAATTTCTTTTTAACCCACTGGTCTCCAATTAACCAACCAATAACTTTTCCGGGCTTTAGCACACGATAACTTTCAGCCATAGTTTTTTCTAATTCTTTGTAGAAATTTTCATCTTCCGCAGAAATTTCACCAAAATTGGCAGGATGTTCATTATATTTTATGTTATCTCCATAAGGTGAATCAATGAATATCATATCAACGCTCTCATTTTCCAAAGGTAACTTTCGCGCATCATTTTGTATTATATCTGGCCTAGTTGGCACTATATCGTAACCTATACAGCGTCTACCTTCCTCTTTGCATACATCAATAGTAGTGCCACTCCCACACATCGGGTCTAAAACTAAATCTCCGGGTTGTGTATACCTCATAACCATATTATAAATTATAAAAGCCGGAGTTACACCTGCATATTTATTATTTCCTTTAGGTGTTTTGCCGTAGCTTTGTTTTGGATAATCCCATAGCGTAGTCGCTTCTATAATAGGTTTCCCATCATCTATCTTCTTTACGTCTCCATTATCTTTTGTTTTCTTTTTCCCTACTGCTTCTTTCTTCTTTTCGAGTAGAAGCTGTTGGCTTTCTGTCTCAGTAGTTTCTCCCATAGTATCAATCTGTATTTTGTTTATTAAACATCCTGTATCGTTTTTCCTTTAATGATATGACATATAATGGTGAGCCAAGAGCTTTAATATACTTTGTTGCTCTTTCAATATTTAGCGTGAAGGGGTGTGGGGTTCAAGAAACCTGCCCGCCCTTCAGGGCGGAGATGAATTGAACCCCACAATGCAGGAACGCAGAAGCAAAAATTTTCCTACAGCTGCAGCTACAAAT
This sequence comes from Microcaldota archaeon, assembly GCA_021796295.1. GTDB lineage: Archaea > Micrarchaeota > Micrarchaeia > Micrarchaeales > CABMGC01 > JAJYIA01. Next base: position 24,696 of record JAJYIA010000004.1, on the reverse strand, counting down.
AAACATCTTATTGCTAGTAGATAGTCCAGTTTCTTCTCTTACTTCCCTATTCAGGCAATCTAATATCGACTCTCCTTCTTCTACGCCACCTCCTAGAACTTCATACATGCCCCTAGAAAATCGTTTTTCTCTCTTCTTAAAAGCAATACTTTTTCACGTTCGGATATAACTGCCCCTACGCTAAAGCGCTTTATACCTTCCGCTATGGCTGTTTTCAAAAGTTTACTATAGAAATCTTGTGATTGCTCAATAAGTTGTGGTAAAACCCAAAATCTCAAAACCTTTGCCATCGGAAGCGAGGCGCGGGCTTGTCAAAATGCCACACAATATTGAGCAAGTACGAAATCTTCTTCCAAACCCTTTACAATTTTTCCACTTTTTATTATCACATTTACACCAATCAAAACAATTCTTGATAGTTGTCAATTACATGCAAAACTATATAGAGAGGTGTGCATATACTCATCTTCGCATCGATGTGATGCCTATGCTGCTTAACTGCAAACTTATAAGTTTTGTGACCAGTGACAACATCATCCTGCACGGTTTCATTGCCAGGAAAGGCAGGCCCGAAGCGTGCGCAATATATGTGCACGGTATGAACGGCAACTTCTACAGCGGCAAAATGATAGAGGGCCTTGCCAAAGCCTTCGTAGGCTCGGGCATGGGCTTTCTCTCAATAAATACGAGGGGTCATGACGCCGCTTCTATGTTAAGCATGGCCAAAGGCGCGAAGAAATGGCAGATGGGCGGCACAGACCTGGAAAGGTTCGAGGACTCGGTGCTTGACATAGACGGTGCGATAAAGGCGGCCAAGACCATGGGCTTCAGGAGATTCGTACTTATCGGGCACAGCACAGGCTGCCAGAAGGCAACCTACTTCCAGTATAGGAAAAAGAGCGGCAATGTAGCTGCGCTTATCCTGCTCGCCCCTGCCGACGATTATGGACTGCAGGCAAAGAGGCACGGCAAACGGTTCAGCGCCACGGTAAAGCAGTGCCGCAGGTATCTAAGGACAAGGCGCGGCAATGAGATAGGGGGCAAAAGCACCTCGTTCTTCTCCCCGCGCAGGTTCCTCTCGGTTGCCGACCTTGCATATGCTGAGGCCAGGCTCTTCAATTACAACGGCCCTCTCAGCGAATTCGGCTCCATAAAAACGCCCATATGCGCTCTCTTCGGCAGCAAAGAGGAGTATGCGCTTATGCCTGTTGGGAAATATATTTCCATACTTGAGAAAAGAAGCTCCTCGAGGCTCTTTGCAGGCCGTGTCATAAACGGGGCCGGCCATTCGTTCGAAGGCTATGAAGCCGAGACTGCATCATCCGTCGTGAAGTTTGCAAGGCGCGCCCTTGATTTGTAAATGATTGCATGATGCTGAAGGTAATCGTAGTAGGGCCAAAGTACCAGCTCAACGTAGGCTATATAGCGCGCATAGCAAAAAACATGGGCGTAAATCGTCTTTATTTCGTGAAGCCCAGGGCCGACATACACGGCAAAAAGGCTATAATGTATTCAAAGCATGCACATGACCTTCTTTCAAACGCAGTAGTTTACAACAGCATAGACGAGGCAGTCTCAGGCTCAGATGTGGTGATAGGCACAACAGGCATATCAAGAGTCATACGCTTTGCGAAGATGCTGTCGCTTGAGGAAACGCTGCGCTTCCTGAAAGGGAAAAAAGCAAGGAGCATTGCGCTCCTTCTGGGGCGTGACGACACAGGCCTCAGGAGGGAAGAGCTTGAAAGGTGCGATATAGTGACGCACATAGGCTCAAGCGGCGGTTATCCTGTGCTCAACATATCCCATGCCCTTGCCATACTGCTCTACGCAATGGCGCCTGCCTCAAAAAGACCTGAAAAAGATGGTGCAGTAAGAGGAGCAATAAATAAAAGGGAGCTTCTGCTCCTCCAAAGCCTTTTCGAAAAAATGATCTCAGGCAAGAGGATAAGGCAGAGGCGCATGGTCAGCAATGTCTTTGCGAAAACTATAAGAAGGGCAGGGCTGACTGAGCCCGAGCTGCATGTGCTCCTCACTGCATTCAAGTGACTACTGCTTTCCCTGCCTCTTCCTCTTTATTATCTTTACCTTTGTCGGGGTTATAAGGATCCTGTTCTCGTCTATCTGGCCTATGTCCCCGTTTACCTTGTCAATGTAGCTCTTCAGCCTTGTTATTATGGCATTCCTTGTTGTGGGCCTCTTGTTCAGTTCAGAGATGTCAAGAAGTATGATGTTCTTCCTTGATATCTCCTCCTCTATAGGCTCCACATCGCTCTCGCCTGTTATTGTTACAGGCTTTACGTACATGTCAGCAGGCTCATGCAGAAGGTCAACCTCTTCCATCTCTGCAGAGTTCATATAGTCTTCAATGTTCATGCCCTTCGCTGTCCCGAAAGCCTGGCCCAGTTTGTTAAACACTCCCATTTCATCGCCGATTTACCATTATTTCATCAAATATTACTAATGGGTTAATTATTAAATACTTTTGTATTGCGCGTATGCATTGAGGATAAGATGCGCCATATATAATAAACATGCCCATAGCCTTATCATGAGAGCGCAGGCTGGGCATATATCCTATTCGCCACATCGCTGCCGAAGAGCCTTGATGCAAGCTCCCTCGCCTTCTCGCTGCGCATCTCCTTCCTGCTCCTTATGCCGTTGTCGAAGAGCATTCTCGCCCTCACCCTTCCTATCTGCTCAAGCGAAATAAGGTCGAGAAGCTCGGCCTTTATGCCGTACCGTACACGCACGCGCAGCTCTATAAGCATGCGCGCGCTCATGCGCGTCAGCCTTGCAAGCTCAGAGCCCGCATAGAGAAGCCAGTCGGCATTGTTGAGCTTGGTAAAGAGCGAGCCTGGAGTTTCCCCGTATTTTATGCTTATGCCCGCCTCGCCCGCCTCGTTTATCCATGCATTAAGCATGAGCGCAGTGCTGAATGCCCTCTCATACATCTCCTCGTTGTACGCTGTGTTTTTGAGCATGCCCGAATATTTTTCAATCATGTCCCACACCTCGTCGCTGGCCCTTGAATAGGGCCGCATCTCAGCCGTATTGCTTATCATGAAGAGCCTTGATATGTCGTCTTCAGCTATGGGCAGTGAGTCGATGATCCATTTTGCGGTGAGCGGGTCTATGTAGAGCTCGGTTACTCTCTTTCCCATCCTTGTGGCAGCATAGGACTCGGCATTATCCTCGACAAATCCCCATTCCTTCAGCTCATCCAGTATGCTTTCAACTATGCTGCGCAGGCTCATTGCTCCGTATTCGCGGCCGTAGAGCGTCTCCTCAAGGAAGCCGAGCATCGAGTCCCTTCTTGTGAGAAAGCCAGAGCTTATGAATGCAAGCAGATGCGTCCTGAGCACAGGCAGCACGCCAAGCATAGAATGTATGGGCGTAAGCTCATTCTTCATATACGCGCTTCTTAGCCTTCCTATATCGTCCTTTCTTCTTGCTATGAGGAACGCCCTGCCCGAGGTGTCATACTTGGGCCTGCCAGCCCTGCCGAAAAGCTGCGTTACCTCATTGACTCCCAGGCTCTCGCTGCCGTTCATACCGTAGCGCGTCGTGTCCCTTACAAGCACAGTATGGGCAGGCATGTCTACGCCGAGACCCAGCGTCGTAGTTGAGCATATTATTTTAAGCACATTTCTCCTGAAGGCGTTCTCGACTATGCCTCTCTGCCGGTTGAGAAGCCCTGCATGGTGGAAGGCTACGCCGCTGCCAAGAAGGCCTGAGAGCTTAGTGCACTGGCCTGTAGGTGATGCAAGAACATTAAGCGCCTCATCCGAGACCCCATCAAGTGCCTGCCTCTGCTCCTGCCCTATGTACTGCTCAGCGACCTCCCTGAGCTTCTCCGCCCCTGCCTCTGCATTCCTTCTTGTCGAGTAAAAGACTATAAGCTGCTTGCCCCTCTCCAGCGTGTCCTCTGCTATCCTCTGCTCTGCAACCTTGCTGCTTCCCAGAAGCCTCGCGCGTCCTTTTTCGTAGTATGCCTCGCCGTTGTAGACTATGCCCTTTTCAAGGCTGACGGGCCTGTAGTTGCTCTCAACGAGCTCAGCGGAGAGCCATTCTGCTATTTCCGCGGCATTCCCTATAGTCGCGCTTAGCGCTATGATCTGCGCAGACGGTGCAAGCCTCCTTATCCTTGTTATTAACATTTCAAGCGTAGGGCCCCTTAATGCCTCGCCAAGCATGTGTATCTCATCAAACACTATGCAGCCTACTGAATCGAGCCAGCCTATGCCGTGCCTTATAAGGCTGTCAAGCTTTTCAGTGGAGGCGAATACTATGTCGTATCTTTCCAGCCATGGATCCCGGGAGTCGAGGTCGCCTATGGATATTGCCATGTCCAGGTATGGATAGCTGCTGCCCATCTCAGAGTACTTCTCGCCGACTATGGCACGCATAGGAGCCACATAAATTGCCTTCCTGCGGCCCCACATGACGCTTTTGGCCATGGCCATCTCAGCTATGAATGTCTTCCCGCTGGCAGTCGGTGACGAGACCACAATGTTTCTGCCTGCAAGCACGCCACTCTTCACTGCCATCTCCTGCGGCGGGGTAAGCAGATGCATCCCCCTCTTAGATGCAGACTCTATTATCTCGTTCGGAACCTCGTCTTTAAGTTCCTCGACAAACATATATAGCCCTGCTAAAAATTATACCTTTATATAAAAATTCTCCCAAAAAGGAAAAATATTGTAAGGCTCTATAAGCAATTAAAATAAACATATATAAATATTATATGTATTAAGTAAATTAAAATTCAGAAAATTTGGTCTAAAGCAAAAGAAGGAATCCATGAAAAAGGCCATGTAAATATGCAAACTAAACGTGTTTCAAAGGTTTCATATGCCTCTCTGCGCCCATGCGCACCGAGGAACGCAGGTTATACTGCATCTTTGCGTCTCTTCCTGAATACTAACCTACTCTGGTATGTTTAAATGGGAATAAAGCCTAAAGAAGAGTATATTCTATTAAATAAAAAGGTTGATAAAATCGAAAGCATGAGCAGGGCTTTGGTTATGGAGCGGCCTGCGGATCTCCGCATGGCCGAGGAGGACAAGATATTTGCAACGCATGTCTTTGGGAATCTTTACAAGATAGATCCCAAGGCCATAAACGACAGGGAATTCCTCAGGAAGACAATGCTTGAGGCCGTGTCTATAGCAAAGATGACTCTAGTGGAGATAAAGGCATGGTCATTCGGAGGCAAGAAGGGAGGAGTCTCCGTAATAGCACTGGTCGAGGAGAGCCATCTTGCGCTACATACATGGAACGAGTACAATTATGCTACACTCGACATCTATACATGCGGGAAGGACTCTGATCCGCATGCAGGGTTCATGCATGTCATAAAAAAGCTTAAGCCCGAGAAGCACCAGGTCTTTACCGCTGACAGAAGCCAGATGTACATCTGAGCATCCGATCTGTCCGTCGCTCCTGACAGTGATCTGCACTGCAAGGATAAAGTTCTGAGCAGATGCACCCTCAAGTACATATACACAAGCAGCTGCGCGTAAGTTCCGTTTGTGAAGTCTCTGGGGATTTTTTGGTCTATATCCATATTCTATGCAGATAATTATCAAAAATGAATCACAGAATATGGCGATATATACCCTTCTCCCACACCCACATCTATCAAAAGATTTTTATACGTTGAAAGGAATAGGTAGCGTAGTACATAGGCCCTGGTAGCTCAGTGGTAGAGCGCTTGTCTTGTAAAAACTTTCAGAAAAGTCCTATCAAAATCCAGGAAAACAAGAGGTCGGGGGTCCGATACCCTCTCAGGGCTGACCTTAATGTTAAGGAAAGGCTTTGAAGATGCAGAATTTCCGAAAACCAGAGGCATATCTGTTCATATTTTTTTCAGCTCATTGCAAAGCCTGAGTACTGCCTCAACACTCTGCTCAGAATACTGCCTTATCCTCTTCTTTGCCTTTGTGTATGTTATGCCCGGGCCCATGACTCCGAGGCCTACGGGCTTTCCGTACTCCAATGAAAGCCTTATAAGCGCATTCGCAAGCGTGTAAGAAATAAGCTCGTCATGCTTTGTCTCGCCCTTTATAACAGCTCCCACAGTGGCAACTCCGTCTACGTCGCTCCTCTCAAGCATGCGCTTCACCGCTATCGGCATGTCAAATGCCCCAGGTACAACTATCTCAGCAGAGATGCGCATACCAAGCCTTTTTGCATGGGCCCTTGCATGCTCATGCATCTTCGACGTAATATCCTTGTTGAATTCAGACCTTACTATTGCTATTGACACCATGGTTATACCATAAACGGCCCCTCGTCCTCTTTTCCCTGCCTTATCCCAGTGCCTGCCCTCTTCTGCATGCCCTCCTGGTCAAAGAGCAGCATGAGCGCATTATGCGTATGCTTATATACGCGGTTGCGGCATATGTCCACAATCTCCTTCTCAGTGTCAGATTCCCTGAGGTGCACGAATACCTCCAATATGTGCTTCCCTTCGCTGAGCTGCACAGCCTGGATGCTGGTGCTGGCCTCATGTGCACACTGCTCATCTATATCAGTCTTGCCTACCATTCCGCATGCGATAATGATGTCGCAGTCTGAAGAGAAGAGCCTTTTGCATGCAACCGGAAGATCCTTTACTCCCGGTACTGTGTACCTTTCGTACTCTACATCTTTCCCGCTCTTTTCCAGAGCCTCCTTTATGACCGGGAAATAATCAAATCTTGAGAACATCGTGTCTGCTATGCCTATCTTTTTCATGTATGTGAATTAGAGGTTTATATTTATAAATCCACGCCCCAGATATTATGTGGTGCTGTGATGATAAGCAGGCTTCTTCTTGACAACGGTGCGATAAAGTTCGGAGACTTTACCCTCACCTCAGGGCAGAAGTCAAACTATTACGTCGACATAAAAGAGGTTTCTACGCAGCCAAGGCTTCTCGGAGAGCTTGCAACTGAGCTCTCAAAGAACGTCAGGTCAAAGCTCATAGCCGGAGTAGAGCTCGGTGCAGTGCCGCTGCTTATAGCAACCGCTCTAAGGCTTGACATCCCCTACCTTATCGTAAGGAAGGAGCGCGAGCACGGCACAAAAGACCTTGTTATAGGCAGGCTTACCGCAGGCGACGTGGATATAATAGAGGACGTTATAACGACAGGCGGTTCGGTGCTCAAAGCAGCTTCGCTCCTGCGCTCAAGGGGCGCATCTGTTTCAAGGGTCATCGCTGTTGTCGACAGGGAGCAGGGAGGCGAAAAGCTCCTCGGGGAGAATGGCATAGAGCTTATATCTCTTGTAAAAATATCTGAAGTTATGAAGCTGAAGCGCTTCTGAAAAGCTATCTGTTGTCCCCGCTGCCCTCTATGGTTCCTCTTTCAGCCCTGCTTTTCAGCTTCTTAAGGTTGTATTCGGCTGCATCGTCAAGGCTTATGCCGAACTCTGTGCATATCTGCGAGAGATACCAGAGGACATCGCCGACCTCGCCCTTTATCTCCTCTATATTTGCATCTGCGCCGTCCCTTGCTATTTTTTTGATCTTGTTGAGAAGTTCGCCCACCTCTCCTGCCAGTCCTATCGAGGGGTAGAAGAATCTGCCGTCAAGCCTGCCCGGATACACCGCAGTAGTCTTTGTGTTTGCCTGATATTCAGAAAGCTCCATATACTCACCTCATATCCATAGCATGTCATAAATAAAAGCATTCTGCCGTAGACCTTGCGACAATCCCTGCTTTGGAACATTTATAGTTTTTGCATGCGTATTGATAGCGGTGATTGATTGGTCGATTTGGGCTCAAAGGCCCCTGACTTTCATCTGCAGGGATCCGACGGAAAGAGGCACAGCCTGAAGGAATTCGCAGGCAGGTATGTTGTGCTCTACTTCTACCCGAAGGACGATACGCCTGGCTGTACTATTGAGGCAAAAGGCTTCAATTCCAGGCTAGACGATCTTGGCGTACTGGGCGTTCAGGTTGTCGGGGTAAGCAGCGACGATTATGACTCCCATTGCAGGTTTTCAGAGAAGTACGGCCTCAGGTTCCTTCTGCTCTCAGACCCGTCGCATATGGTAATAAAGAAATACGGCGCATACGGCAGCAGGGGCGTATTCGGGATGGGCACCCTCAGGAAGACATACGTGATAGACGGCAAAGGCAAGGTCGTGAAGATATACCCCAAGGTGAGCCCTGCAGGGCATGAGAACGATATAATGAAGTTCATCAGGCAGGCAATGCAATAGGTATAAAAAGAAAAGCATAGATATGTTCTCTAGCATAGCATTGTGCAAAATGGTATATATGAAGCTTCAATCATCACTGGAATTCCTTTCAAGCTACAGCTTCCTGCTCATACTCATAACGCTTGCCATAGGCACTGCGGTCATTATAGCGATATCTACAAGAAGCGTATCGTCTGCGCAGTGCACAGAGTTCGGAGGCCTGATGTGCAATTTCGCCGATCTCTATTATAATTCAAGCAGCGGAAACTCCCTCGTGACGCTCTCTGTGGCGAATGCGCAGGATGCGCCGCTGAACATAAGCAACGTAAGCATAAGCATAAGCAACACCTCCTATACCGGCAACTGCATCCCCAACGTGCTTTACCAGGGCGGCGATGCAACATGCTCTGCCATATTGCCTTCGCTCCTCTACTCTCCAAATATGCGGAGCGGCTTCTATACTGTGAATGCGAGGTACTGCAGCGGCCTCTTCACACCGGGCATAGGGATCCCGTGCGCCTCAAACGTATCCTACAAAGGTGCATTCATAGCATATACGCCGAAAAGCGGCATACTTGTATTCAGCGCTGCGGCAGGTCTGGGCAACGATACTGTGCCTCTCGAAGGCTATCCCGGTGAGCCTTCAATGCCCTCAAGCTACACTGTGTTGCAGAACGGAGAGTGGGTCACCAACCGAAGCAGCAAAGTATTCGGCTATGCCTACGGCTCAGGCGCATTCCTAGGCCAGCAGTATCTGGGGATGGGCGTTATCTCATATCCGCAGGAGCTCTCTATGCTCGGCAGGAGCGTTGCATGCACTGCCCCGTACAACTCAATGCTCTCAACCGCATATACGATGTATTACGTGCCTGTTTCGCAGAGTGTCAATGTAAGTGCATACACCGACAACTCAATCGAGGTTTATTACAAGTCCGACTCTTCAGGTTCGTGGAGCAGCATCTTCAGCGGTGCGCTGTGGTCCAGGGGCACCATGGGCTCTAATGCCATTATAACGCTCTCACCCGGCCTGTACGACATAGCCGTGGTCTGGTCCAACGGATGCGGTGCGCCCCTTCAGGCATTCAGGCTTGAAAAGATATAATGCTATAGCTCCTTTACCGAGGCATCGGCCTTCCTTCCCTCATATGCGAATACCGCCTCCTTTGCGGCTCTGAGTGAAAGCGTGGCGCAGTGCATTCTCACTGGACCCGGATCTATGCCTATGATCCTCAGAAGATCCTTCTTTGTCATCTTCACTACTTCTGCTACGCCCTTTCCTTCAAGTGCATCCAGCAGCATGTCTGCAGAGCCCATGGATATTATGCATCCTGTGCCTGTGAAGCCTGCCTTGGCAATCTTTTTATCCTTTATCTTAAGGTAGATGTCAATCTTGTCTCCGCACGATATATTCTCCTCGTGCTTGGCGGCATTGGCATCCTTAACCGTTGCCTTATGCTTCGGATGCTCATATGCCGATATAAGAATTTCCGCGTATATATTAAGGTCTGTCATAACTATCAGCCGTCTAAATGCCAAGCCGCCTTTGCGTTTTGCCTTTATGTCCTATATCTATATAAATATTTATCCTTATTTATACTCTTTTATGTTTCTGGAATAAAGGATAACCCTATAATCTTAAAGAAGAGTGGTTATGTGTTTGATATCGGTCATGTTATAGTTTCGATAATAGTCGGCATAGTGCAGGGGATATCTGAATGGCTGCCTGTAAGCAGCAAGACCCAGATAATAATCGTATCACACTACCTGCTCGGGCTGAATTTTCAGCAGGCCTACGCCTTCGGGCTGTTCATGGAGATAGGCACTGTTCTTGCTGCTATAATCTACTTCAGAAAGGAGGTCTGGACTCTGATCAAGGCTCTCTTAGGCAAAGGCAACGCCGAGGAATTCAAGCTCTTCAAGTTCGTGCTTGTGGCGACAATAGTTACCGGGATAGTGGCTGTGCCCCTCTATGTCATAACAGATAAGGTTTCAGGAGGCTACAACATCGGACTGCCTATGATAATACTCGGCGCCATACTCTTCGTTGACGCCATAGTGATACTCTATTCAAGATCAAAGTATGCAGAAGACAGTAAGAGGAGGACGCTGGGCAGCATAGGGCTGAAGGAATATGTATTTATAGGCTTTGCCCAGGGCCTGGCTGCTCTTCCCGGCGTCAGCAGATCAGGCGCAACCACAAGCACTATGCTCCTGTTAAACGTTGAAGCTCAGGAGGCGTTTCGCCTTTCTTTCGTGATAGGCATCTTCGCCTCTGCAGCAGCGTTCTTCGTCACTATCATATTCAGCAAAGCCGTTATATTTTCAGCAGTTGCCGGTCTCGGGATAACAGGCATACTTGTCTCCATAGTTATAGCTGCATTGGTCAGCCTTTTCCTGATAGATTTCCTGCTGAACATGGCAAAGAAGGCTAAGATAGTATATCTGATAGTTGCGCTGGGCATTATAGCTATAGCCGGAGGCATAATAATCAGCCTCTTCCCTCTGGGCTTTAGCGCAGGCTAAGAGAGAGCTTGAATCAATAAGCATCTCTCTCTACGGAAAAAGCTTAAAAGATTTCAGTATATATGCTATTTCATGGAATGCGTAATTGTGGATACGAGCTCCATACTCTTTGCTCTGCACAACAGGAAGGATGTATTCAGCGCGATAAGGTACGAGATGCCGAGAGCCTCTCTTCTTGTCTCAAGGGGCGTATTCAGTGAACTCATGCATCTGAAAAAAGGGCACGGCTCAACCGGCAGAAATGCAAGGATCGCGCTCTCACTGCTGAAAAGTGCAAGCGTAAAGATAACCCTTGACAGCTCCGATGTGGATTCCTGGATATTCAGAGAGGCCGTAAGAAGGCGCTGCATGGTATGCACGAACGACACTGCGCTCAAGGCGAGGCTGCGCAGAAGAGGCATAAAGACATTCAGGATTACAAAGGAGGGGCGGCTCAGATAGCAGCATATATAAACTTTCCCTATCATACTCTATACATACCAGCGCCCGGCATCGCATGCTGCGGCATTCACGGTGGTTCTTTGTATTATATATATACCATCAAGGACAGGATAAGCATACCCCCCGTGCATCTGGGCGAAGCGGTTGAGGGCGCAGCAGAGTCCATACTCCGCTCCAAATATGAGAGGACTCTTGACAAAGATCTTGGCATAATCCTGGCACTTTTCAACGTGCGTGACATAAGCGAGGGCATGATTCTTCCTGGAGATCCATCAACGCATTACGGCCTCACTTTCGATATTCTCGCATTCAATCTTGAGGTTGGTGAGATAGTCACAGGCGAGATCTCAGAGCTTGCAGACTTCGGCTGCTTTGTGAGGCTTGGCCCTATAGACGGCCTTGTACACCTTTCTCAGATAACAAACGACTTTATAAATTATGACAGGAAGGCAGGGCTCTTCATACTCAAGAATACGAAGAGGAACATAAAGAAGGGCGATGTCGTATACGCAAAGGTTTCTACGATAAGCCTGAAGAACAATATAAAGGACACCAAGATAGCGCTTACAATGAGGCCCGAGGGCCTTGGAAAATACGAGTGGATCAAGGAGCCCATGCAGTCTGAGAAGAAGGTCGAGAAGAAGCGTTTAAAGGATAGAAGGCGCCGGGGCTGAATATATGGAAAAAGCGTGCAAAAACTGCAAGGTCATAATAACACAGGGCGAGGTCTGCCCCATATGCGGCGCCTCAGAACTTACAACAAAGTGGAACGGCTATGTCATAGTGCTTAACAGTGAGAAATCAGAGTTTGCAAAAAGGCTTGGCCTTAAGGTAAACGGCACCTACGCCCTGAACATCACGACCTGATTCCGGCTTCATGCAGGAATCTGCGGCTTCTCTCCTTCCTGCTTTTTCGCTGCCGCAGCGCCTGAATACTCTTCCTCTATGACTACCCTTTCTGCACCTATATATCTGAGAAGTGCAGCTACAAGCGCTCTCTTGTTCATAAAATATCCTTCCTCCTTTTCTGTGCCGCTTCCAAACCCAAGCCTCAGGGCCTTTCCCTCAATCTCTATCTTATCCGGCTTCAGGCCGTACGATTCGGCGAGTGCTGCCGCCCTGCCCTTCTCCTCATCTATCTTCCTTACAACCTTTATCTCAGCAGTCAGCCTCTCCCCTGCAAGCGGATGGTTCGCATCTATCACCACCCTTCCAGAGTTGACGCTCTTTACAGTGGCTGAGATTCCGTCCAGAGTTACCCGCATTCCAGGCTCGGGCTCTATGTCCCGCTTCCTGAAGTCAGAAAGGTGCATGACCTTCACGAGATTCGTCTCCCGCGCGCCGAATGCCTCCTCAGGCTTCATCTCCACCTTTTTCGTCTCGCCTATGCCCATGCCATTTATCGCATTCACAATGCCCTTCAGGGTATTGTCCTTTCCTACGATTACAAGCTGCGGGGAGTACCTTGCATTCTTCTCATATATGCTGTTCTTTTCAGCAAGCTCCCTGCTTGTGGTGCTTACCAGCGTATTGTCCGAAGCCCTCCACATGCTGTACTCTATCTCAATAAATTCTCCTTCTGCGAAACCCATAATATCATCTGCATATAAGTATGCCGTTTATCTGCCGCGCCACATGGGCGGTATGCTTAGTAAACAGTACAACATTCTCTTATTGGATACAAAGATATTTATGGCTTTTCGGGATTATAAGAATGGTCGAATCAGCAGCATGCGCCAGAGGCAGATCACACAGTTGCATCATGGCCCAATGACCTGCTGTTGTGTATGGCGGTTAATATGGATAAGAAAAGACTCATAGAGCTTATTGCTTCCATATTCGTTGCAGTGGCCTTTATCTCTTCCTATGTTTCGTTCGCAAACATCAACGGCAGCAGGGGCGCGACATCAGCAACAACATCCGCAACCGGCTTCGGCGCCTATGCGTTTGCATTCTACAGCGCGAACATAATAGGCTACGGAAATGCGCTCGGCATAAGCGTTGAATGCAGCAACAAGACCCTCTCAAATGAGTCCTACGGTTATGTAAGCAATTCCCTTAATGCGCTTGAGAAAAACAACTCTGTATTCGACTTTTATCCGGTAAACAACGGCTATTCTGTGGAAAACGGCAGCATGGGCATTTTGGATCTTTACCGCAGCCTGAGCAGCGTATCGAACACCACAATCGGCAACTGCCTCAAATTCACATCCTCTGCTATGGTAAGCCTTCCATATATAATGAATTTCACAATAGCTTCGCAGCAGTATACACTGCGTATACCCTACAACATGTTTGAATACACCGTGCCTCTGCTTCTGCCCCCTCCGAATAACAACACGCTAAGGCTGAAGGTATCGGCGCTGGTCGCGCCAAACGGCACCATCTACAGCATCAATGTTACAAAAGCAGGCTAGTGCATGCTATCAAAAGAGATCGAGAATTCAATAAGAAAGATGGCGCTCAAGAATGCGCTTGATTACGGAACCGCAAAGGCCTCTGCTGTCATGGGCAAGGCCCTTTCAGAATTTCCTGAGTTAAAGCACGACCTTAGGTCGCTCCCGGCCGATATTGAAAGGATTATTGCAGAGATAAATTCAATGCCAAGGCAGCTTCTCGAGAAGGAGGCGGAGAGGTATACCGGTGAATTCAGCGCAGAAAGGGCCGAGAAGGCTGCAAGGAGCGGGAGGCACAGCTACATGCTGAATGGAGCTTCAAGCGGCGCATTCGCCACAAGATTTCCTCCGGAGCCTAACGGCTACATGCACATAGGCCATGCAAAGGCCGCATTCATAGAGCAGGAGGTATCTAAAATATACCGAGGCAGCCTCTTCCTCTATTTCGATGATACAAATCCCGAGGCCGAGAGGCAGGCCTTTGCCGACGCCATAAAATACGATCTGAATTGGCTGGGCATATCATTTGAGGGCGAGTATTATGCCAGCGACAGCATAGAAAGGCTTTACGCCTATGCCGAATCGCTTATCAAAAAGGGCCATGCATATGTATGCCTCTGCGGCCCTGATGACGTAAAAAAGGGCAGGCAGGAGGGCCGCGCATGCGAGCACCGCGAAGCAGGCATTGCCGAGAATGAAGGTTTCTGGAAAAGGATGCTTGGCAGGGAGCAAAACGAGGGCATACTTCGGCTTCATTCAGACATGAAGGCCGAGAATACGGCCATGCGCGACCCCACCCTCTTCAGGATAAAAAAATCGCCGCACTACAGGCAGGGTTCAAAATACCAGATGTGGCCTACCTATGACTTCAATACACCTGTGATGGATTCAATACACGGCATAACCGACGCCATAAGGAGCAAAGAGTATGAACTACGCGACGAGCTTTATTACAAGATCCTGGATCTTCTCGGCCTGAGGAAGCCGCACATACACAGCATATCAAGGCTTGAGATAAGAAACAACATAACGTCGAAGCGCAAGCTCAACGAGCTCATCAGCAAAGGCCTTGTGTCAGGCTACGATGACCCGAGGCTCGTTACAATAGCGGCGCTGAGGCGCAGAGGGATAACCCCTGCTGCCATAAGAGAGCTTGCGCTGAGGTTCGGCATGAGCAAGGCAGAGGGCAGCGTAGGCATTGAGATGCTTTTATCAGAGAACAGGAAAGAGATAGATGCGCATTCAAAAAGGCTTTTCCTTGTCAAAGAGCCGGTGGGGCTGAAGGTCAGCGGCATGCCCGGCGAGCATATGGACATAAGTATAAAGCTTCATCCTACAGAAGAGTTAGGATATAGAAACTACAAGCTGAGCAACGTATTCTTTATAAATGCATATGATGCAAATAGGTTAGAGAGCGGCCAGAAAGTACGGCTTAAGGATGCATTCGACATAAGGATAACCGGCAAGGAGAAAGGGGCACTCGAAGCCGCATATGAGAATGGGAATTCGGCAGAGGGTGCAAGGATAGCGTGGGTGAATGAAAATAACTATGTGGGGTGCACCATCAACATGGTTGGCGATTTGCTAAACGGCGTATCCTTCAACAGCGAAAGCATTATAAGCTACAAGGGCTATGTCGAATCGTATGCGAACCAGCTCAGCGAAGGGGAGACTGTGCAGTTTGGCAGCATGGGCTTCTTCAAGCTTGACATCAAGAAAAGCCTTTCATTTCTTTCTCTATAAAACGGGTATGCGGTGGGATGTTGCTAAGCAAAGAGAACGATGCAAAAAAAATAAATGCGCAGATCCAGGGCGAAACCTTTGAAAAGGACATACTCAAAAGGGTAATACGCGAGAACTGGAACGTCATGCTGAAGGATACCAAAAAATCCGACACAATAGCGCTCAACATGCTCAACGAGCATGCGGCAAAGATGGGCAGGATGCTCAAAACCTTTGATTACGAGGCTCTCTGCGTGCCCAATATCATAACGAATTCAAAAGGCATGAGCACAGGCGAGCTGCGCGCCTATCTGAATTTCCTCGAGATGCTTGCAACGGGCTACTCCTACGGCTTCGACAACGAATTCGTAAGCACCTTTCTCGCAGGGCTTACCCTGAAATCAAGGGACTTGCTCTCCATAAAGAAGCACTTCGACCGCTTCATCGAGGGTGTCGAAGGCAAGAGCATGCGCTATAACGCCTTGTCAAAAAGGGAGGAGCAGAGGCTTGGCCTTTTGCATGCCGATATTAAAAAGAGGGAGTCAAGCTTCTTCCGCTTCTTCAAGAAGGGAGAGATAAGCCTTCTGACTGAGCAGAGCGCGTGGCGCGCTAAGCGCATAAAGAGATATTCGGACAGGGCACTCCGCTATTCGAACCTGCTCCTCAGGACAAAGGGCGTTTCAGGAGGCCTCGCGAAGGCGGCAGGAAAGGCATAGCCTTCAGCTGCGCAGCTCATTCAAGGCTCTGAGCACATATTCAGATATGTCTATTAACTTCGCACTGTTGTATGGTATGGTGTTGGTTCCATAAAGTTCAGACACGCCTGCGTTTCTTATCCTTTCATAAGCCCCATTTGCCATGACGAGGTGGGCAGCTGCCGCTATCACCCTGTTCGAGCCGCAGGACTTTGCAATCCTTGCAGCCTGCTCTACAGTGCCTCCTGTGCTTATGATGTCATCAACTATCGCCACGTTTCTGCCCCGAAGGTCTTCAGATACTGAGGCCTTTGCACTAACCTCTCCTGTGGCGTAATCCCTCGCCTTCTCTATATAATCGTAGCTGCATCCCGTAATATCTGCAACCTTTTTCGCCCTTTCAATTCCGCCTTTGTCCGGCGAGAGTATTACGGGCTTCTCGATACCGTTTTTTATGGCCAGGGAGATCGCCTCTGACATTTCCACTATTTTTGACTTTCCTGCAAACATTTTCATAATCTCATACCTGTGCGGCTCCACTGTTATTATCGAATCAACGCCAGAGCTATTAATGAGCTTCATCAGTGTGGATATGCCAACTGCCTCATTGTCTTCAAATCTCTTGTTCTGGCGCGCATATGCAAGATACGGTATTATCGCAACTATCTCGTCGCAGCCGTGCTCCCTGAGCTCAGAAGCCATGAAGAGAAGCTCGAGCAGGTGCTTGTCCTGCGGGGCATACGCCGACTGCACTATGGCAACGCTCTTCTCATCCAGCCGTGGCATCTTAATATAAGATTCTCCGTCAGGGAAGATCCTTGATTCCACTGCTGCATAATTGAAATTGCCCAGCCTTGCAAGCCCCTTTCCTATAAGATTGCCCGAGGTGCCTTCTATTATAAGCATGCTATCCTGACCTCCATTCCAGCCCCTTTATCTTTTTTATCCTCCTGACATGCCTTGCCTCTCCGCTGAATCCTGTCTTGAGCCATGTCTCTGCAATTCTAAATGCCAGCCTCTCGCTCATGAAATCGCTTCCCATGCACAATACGTTAGTGTCCCCGTGGAGCCTTGCCGCCTCTGCAGACCTTTCATTCCAGCAAAGGGCGGCGCCTATGCCTCTTATCTTGTTTGCTGCCCTTACCATGCCCTGGCCAGAGCCGCATATGAGTATGCCCCTGCCGTTCCTCTTAAGGAGCATTCTGCAGGTCTTTGACGCGTAATCAGGATAATCGTCATCTTTATCGTAAGAATGAGGACCCGCATCATGCACTGTATAGCCCTTTTCCGCAAGGAATGCCACTAACGCCTTCTTAAGCCCGAACCCCGCATGATCGCTGCCTATAAAGACATCGCCTGCCATGCAATCTCAAGAGAATTTTGTATGTGAGCATATAAAAACATAATGGTGAATATACCGTATAAATGCCAGGCTAAGCCCAGCAGATCAGGCAGGTATATCCATGAAATTCCATCCAAAGATCTCAAGGAATGACATAGCCTATACTGAGCTTGCCCTCTCGCTTCTTATCTTCCTCTACATCACTTCATTCTTCCCTGTTTTTCAGATAAGCGGCGCAGAGAGGATAGTGTATGCGGCTGAGACTGCAGTATTCATACTTATGGTGGTATTACATGTGGAAAGCAAAGCCAAAGGCCTGAAAAAGAGGCCCCTGCTTATATCCAATGCCTTCTTCATGCTCTTCCTAATGCTCTTTGCCTTGAATTTCCTTCTTTCAGGCAGGCTTATGATGGTGCTGCTTGCAGGCTCTCTGCCCTTTTTCTTTTATCTCGCGGCTTACACCTTCATGTTCCTGCCGCTTGTATTCCTTACAACGTTCGGAATTTATCTTATCAAGCTGGGCAAGAGGCGCGAGGGTCTTATGCTTCTTGCCATGGCCCTGATATTCATGAGCTTTTATTACCTGCACAACGTCATAAAATACCTCAAGCCCAGTGACGAAACAGTACTGGCGTATGAAAGCGCAAACTCGCTCATGCACGGCACGAATCCCTATACTACCTCGCAGCTGCCCATACTGCTTAAATACCATGCAGAGCATAGCCTGGGATTAACGATTACTGCAAACAATACCATAATAAGCGTTATGGATTATCCTGCTCTCTACTTCCTCTCAGTGCTTCCGTTCTACCTAATAGAGAGAGGCGCCGCCTCCGATTTTGCCAGAATCAACGCTACGCTTCAGGGCGAATCCTTCATATACGGCTATCTATTCCTCGTTGCAGTGGCCATTCTCCTCGCCAAAGGCAAAAAGATCCCTAAATTCAATGCCTTCATAATGATACTCGTGGGCCTTGTCATACAATACGCGGCGGCAACACAGGTTTATCTCATGGTGGCCCTCCTGCTTCTCTCCTACATATACATGGACAAGAAGTATGCCTTTGTGTTTTTGGGTCTGGCCCTGGCTTTGCAGGAAGAGGCATGGTTTTCGGTGCTTCTGCTTGTTGTATACTCGATAAACAACAAAGGCTTCAAAAGAGGCATCTATGACGCGCTCGGCGCTGCAGCAGTCTTCCTTATCCTGAACTCATATTTCATGCTGTCAAATCCCTCCGCATATATCGCCGCTGTTTTCATGCCGCTGCAAAAGGCGCTATTCCCATCGGCGCTTGCGTCCTTCGGGTACCCCCTTGCTGTAAGTTACCACGCCTCGCTTGCGCTTTTTTCGCACCTCTTCATGCTTGCAGTCCTGATTCTCACGCTCGTTTTCGCTTACGCCAACAGGAAAGAGTACATATTCGCGTTCAGCTTCACCCCGTATTATTTCATGTCGCATACCACGCCGTACATCTTCACATTCGCAATACTGCTCCTTCTCGTGCTTTCTACTGACGAGACGCAGAGAAGAAGCCACGGGGTCCTAGAAGGCTATTTCAAGAACAACAAGGCCGTATTCTGCGCCCTTCTTGCAATATCCCTGATTGCCGCGGCAGCAATGATCTACGGCAACCATCTCTCCTATGAAAAGTCATTCAACCTGAGCATAGCAAACCAGAGTGCGCATATAAGCGGAAACAGCCTTTTTTATAATGGCACGCTCCACTACGGAAACCTGAGCAGCAACACAGTATACTTTATGATGCTGGCATTCTCGAAATACTCGCTCTTCTATTACGGCTTCTATAATTCAAGCATAATAAACGTTTCACGAAACTGCGGAGCTTACTGCGTAAACCCGAACAGGATAATACTCAACCGGAGCAGCGGTTCCTATAGAGTCAGCGCAGAGCTAAACATAAGCATCTATTCAGATATAAACCCGTGCGCCGAGGCCTTCGTGTACACAGACAAATATTTCTATGCTGCAGAAAGCGTATACTGCGATGCCCCGGGCAGTTCTGGATAAGAGAGTGCAGCCTTTCCTCACTTTCAGAAAGCCCAGGCATAGGCTTCGTCATTTCGTTTCTTTTGGCATGCAGAATGCATAGCCCAGCGTCATATACGCCAGCTTCGCAACAAGGAAGTTCGGGGCTACAATGCCTCCTATGGGGCTAAGCTCTGTAAAGTCAAGCCCCAGGAGCTCCCTCCTTGCAAGTACGCCCTTCAGTATCGATGTGAGTTCATGGAACGAGAGCCCGTCAGGCTCGGGCGTGCCTGTGCTCGGCATCTCGCCAGGGTCAAGAACATCAACGTCTATGGTGATGTATATCTTTTCACGTGTGTGCTCCAGTATATTTTCAACGATCTCCCTTCTTTCCATATTGTGCATGTCCCTCCTGAATAGAATATCGCCGCTGTACCTTTTAGCTCCGTCCTCGTCTGTACTGCGCACCCCTACGCTGTACCCGCTGCCTGTTATCTCCCTTGCCCTTGACATTATGCATGCATGCGAGTATTTGCTGCCCATGTATGTATCCCTTGAATCCGAATGGGCGTCGAAATGCAGCACAGTAAAATCCTTCCTGGTCTTTCCCATGGCGCTTATAGGCCCTACAGCAACAGTGTGCTCCCCTCCCAATGTCAGCGGTACCTTTCCGCTTTCAAGCATGTTAGAGACCTCTGCGGATATGCTCCTGACCATCTCCTCTGCCGAATTTATATTGGGCATAAGCTCGTCAAGCGTATATATGCCTATTGAGCTTATGTCGGTGCCTAGCTCCTCGCTGTATAGCTCCATATTCCTGCTTGCGTCTATTATGGCATGCGGCCCGTCCCTAGCTCCTGCCTTGTAGCTCGTTGTAGAGTCGTAGGGCACAGGCAGCACGGCTATCCTTGCCTCAGAGTATTCCGGGTTATCCACGCCGAAAAGCGTATACGGCGGCATAGGATTAAGAAGTTTCATCATATTCACCGTAGATAAATGGAAGCCAATCTATAAAAAAGCCAGCTAGGCCTTCCTCGGCCTCGCCGACTCCTTCTGGATCATGGCTGCAACGCGCTCCATCTCCGCCTTGCTTTTCTTTATGTCATCAAGATTGTCTATGGAGTACCACGGCGTCGAGAACACATAGCCGAAAAGCCTGCCTGAATTGGCAAGCATGGGGAAGAGGCTCTGCTCAA
The DNA here is from genome assembly GCA_021796295.1 of Microcaldota archaeon. Taxonomy (GTDB): domain Archaea; phylum Micrarchaeota; class Micrarchaeia; order Micrarchaeales; family CABMGC01; genus JAJYIA01. The sequence continues at coordinate 4,206 of JAJYIA010000004.1, read as the reverse complement.
GCATTATCCTCTCTGCCGATGGGGTAAGAAGGCCCAGCACAGCAGGATCGAATAGGTATATGCCTGCGTTCACGATCTTCGCCTCACCCTTCTGCGGCTTCTCTGAAAAGCTTGTTATCTTGAAGCCGTCAAGCCTTGTAACGCCCATTCTGGATTCTGATATCGATGTGGTCAGAGCTATGGTCGCCATGGCCTTTGTGCTTGCATGCTGCAGATACATGTCTGCCATGTCAAGCCTGAATATGTGGTCACTGTTAAGCGCAAAGAAGGGCTCTCTTCCGACAAGCCCGTTGACAAGCTCTAGTGCGCCCTCAGTGCCCCTCGGCGCATCCTCCCTTATGTAATTTATTTTAAGCCCGAATGAAGAGCCATCGCCGAAATATTCTACAATGTCATCGCTGCCCTTTCCTATGGTCACAAGCACGTCGGTTATGCCGTTCCTCTTAAGCTCATTCAGCACATGCGCCATTATGGGCATGCCGTTTATGGGTATCATCGGTGAGTAAAGGAGCCTGCCGTCTACCTCCACCTTCCTGCCCCCTGCAAAGAGCACAGCCTTCTTCGGGGCTATATGCAGAAGCGATGCGTCGAGAAGATGCTCTATGGCATGCGACCTGTTCCTTATGTTCACGCCATCCACGCTTGCATCTATTTTTTTGAGCAGATCCTCGTCAAGCGTTATGGTAAGCCTTTTTTTCATCGAATCATTTTACACATGTATATAATTGCAGCAGCAAAATTTATATATTTATGATAAATTAAGATAAAGTATGATATTATATGATAATATATGACTTAGTATGATTTATGGCTGTCTAGAAAGCAGGCGAATCTATGAACGCAATGCGACATATCGATAATCAGGAGGTGTACGCGCAATTGGGGATGCTGTTGAAGGATAGGGCAAGGCATTCCTCGGCGCAGCCCAAGGCTATGCCCGAGATATATCGCCCAGCAGATTCTGCACATGCGGGCAGCGGCAGGTTTTTCATGGTAACGCGCGTTGGCGCAGGTCATTTTTGGGCCACGCTCGGAGAGAATGACTTCCTTATAGCGTTCTCCCAAGCAGATATGGATGTGCATACCAATGTAGAGAGAGAGAAACGGCAGGTGCTTACTGCATTCAAAAACGTGCACGGCGTTATCCTGCCGCCTTCGTCAAGCTGCGACATAGCATCCAACGACGGGCTCTATGTCTTCTACGGAAGCACAAGAAAGGGCGTGAACGAGAGCGTTTCCTTTGTGGATCCTGGTGTATATAGCCCTGAAGAAAACAGGGCTGGCAAGCTTGGCTCCATCCGCGGCGCAGTTGTATTTAAAAACGAAGTCCTCCACGACCACATACGGAGATACGGCAATGCTAAGATCATGGTGCCTAACCATTGGAACGGCTGGATAAAGGTGGAAGAGGGATCTCTGGGAAACGACTCAAAAGGCAGGAAAGAGATAACAATAGGCCCTGCAGATTACGACTTCTCGGCAGGCAACGCACTTTCGCCACAGGATTTCCATGTGCATGACAACCTTCATGAAATATTCGTAACGCTCTCAGGAATGTGGCTGTTCTATCAGGATCGCGACTCTCTCAAACGAGTCCATGCAGAGAAAGGCGATACTGTGATAGTGCCTCCGGGAGTGCCTCACATATCATTCATGGAAGGCAAAGAGCCGACGTACGTATTCAAGGCATCCCTGAGGGATGGCATTGCATTAGACAAGAAGGTTCTTCTTGGGACATCTGAGGTGGAGAGCCTGACTGCACTTTTCAGGGGATAATCAATGAGCGGTGAACAAGCCGTAGAGGCGACAGGCCATTCTATCTGGCTTATGCCTGAAGAAAGTTCTGCTGATGAAATAAAGCGCACCATAAAAAGCCTAAGCTTGAAATACGGCACACCAGATTTTGAACCCCATGTTACTCTTATAGGCAACCTGCAAGGCCCTGAAGATGTCATACTGCAGAAGACAGAAAGGCTTGCCGAAGGGCTTGAGCCGTACCCGATAGTATTTTCAGGCTTCGGCTACCTTACCGAGTATTTCAGGTCTCTTTTTGCAGTCGTAGAGCGCAGCAAAGAGGTGATGCACGCCTTCAATGCCGCAACCAAAATATTCGGCATTGGAAAAAGTGACTACATGCCGCACCTTAGCCTCCTCTACGGGAGCATACCTGAAGCAGAAAAAAAAGCCGTAATAAGCTCAGTGGGAAACGGCTTCTGCAAAGTCTTCACTGTAAATCGGCTTTTCCTATACTCGACAAGCGGTGCCGTAGAGAAATGGCACAAGATAAGGGATTTTGAAATCCAGTGAAATTATGCTGCCCGTATAAACCTGGGTTTCTGAACTGAGTTCAGAAAGAAATTAACATTTGCAGATCAGAAAGCCCGCAGCTTCAGCTGAGGGATGAATGGCCAGAAGCTAAATCCGAGCGTAGCGAGGAGTTGTCCCCCTTAGGGGAAGCCATGGGCTTTAGCCCGTAGAAGGGCACATTACTTAAATGTAGCCATAATCTATATATATCTATTCTACGTAAGTTACATTATAATGTAACTCTGGTAATATAATGATGCTGCCAATAATGAAGATGCTCAAGAAGAGGGAGCAACAGGAGATAGCCATTTTCCAGGACATTGTAGTTAGGATGTTATATCAGGCCGATAGCACCGTAGTATTGCATGGCGGCACTGCCGTATGGCGATGCTTTGGTGGCAATAGGTTTTCAAGCGACATTGACGCCTATATAGTGCAGCAATCCACCATCGAAAAGGTGAAGAAGGGCATACAGGCTACTGCGCAGGAATACAATATAAAGGTCGAAAAGATCAAGGATACCGGAAACCTTCTGTTCATAAGATTCTCTTCAGGAGCCTCCTATCTCAGGGTCGAGATAAATTACAAAAAGGAAAAAATAAATCCCATATCCACAGGGTTCGAAATGACTGACGGAACTCACATAAATGTGCTCACCCTAACACCAGAAGACCTTATGCTTGAAAAGATTGGCGCCTATTCCGATAGAAGATTCATGCGCGACATCTACGACATATATGTGCTCAGCGACCGCATCCCGGAAAACAGCAAGATAAGGGCCAAGGTGATAGATTTCCTGTCTGATATAGAGCCTCCTGTAAACGAGAAAGCGCTGGAGGGCCTTGTATACGCAGGCACCGCACCTAACTTCTCATCTATGGTGGACCACCTGAGGTCAAGATTCTCATGAAATACATCAAATATGTAAGGGAGCATTTTAAGGATCCTAAATTCCCAGTATTTACTCTGTATGACCTGAGAACCGCATTGAGGTTAGAGGGCATCAGCGACGCTTACCTGAAAAGGCTTGTAAACAGCCTCATGAAGAAAGAGGAGATAACACGGATTACCAGGGGCGTTTATACCTTCCATGACGATGTAACAGTAGCTGGCTTCGCATACCGACCTTTCTATTATGGCATGGAAGATGCATTGAGCATCAGGGGCCTTTCCGAGCAGGGCACAAACCCATACATAATGACTACAAAGAACGTAAGGACAGGGGTAAGGACGTTTAAGGGGAGGAACTATGTGATCAGGAGGATACCTGAAAGAATGTTCTTCGGCTATGAACTGCTGCAGTATTATAACTTCTGGATTCCGGTGTCTGATGTGGAGAAGAGTTTCATAGACATGCTCTATTTCGAAAAAAACATAAGGGACGAGCTTCTGGCAGAGATTATACCGAAAATAAGCATGAGTAAACTAAGGGATTACCTGAAGGGCTATGACAAATCCTTCAGCAAAAAGGTCATTAGGCTGTGTGACAGCCTCCCACGACTAAAGTCATGGGCTTCCGATGTGACTTTATGAAAACCACAAATTTAGTTCTCAATTCAACGACACAGCTTACATTTGATGACTGTTCAAATGCAGAGGCAAATATCTCCAAGAGCGTTACTTCGGACTCGTCCAGTCCTAGTTCATTATTGATGAATATTAGTTTGACTTGACTTTATCAAGTCACCAGAAGATTTAAATATCTTTCTTTATACTATAGTAGTGCTGTTTTTAGAAAGATTTAACAACGTGGGCGGGAAATCCCACGCCATTTATGGGTGGGATGAAAGCGAACCGCAGAACAAAAAAGCATATAAATATGGATTACGAGATAAAGAATATGGATTCCAAAAGAGCATACAGATTTAGACTTTACCCTGATGCCAAACGCCAATTGGA